>CAVEPP010000149.1:0-5154 GCA_963617605.1 Alloprevotella sp.
GGCGAGCCGCAGCCTTTTCAAACGAGAGCCCAGCGCAGCGGGTCTCGTTTGAGAGCTTGTCAAAAATACTTTTTTGACAAGCTCAAATCCCTCCGGAGTAAAGTTCCGGAGGGATTTATTCCATAGGCGATTATTTTTTGAGAATGCCCAGCAGACCGCGCTTGAGCATCTGGCCGCCGGCAGAGATGAGCTGCGTTTCGATCTTGGAGCGGATGCGCTCGGCTTTGCGCTTTTCCTCCGCTTCCTTTTTCTCCTTGTCGCGCTCGGCCTTGCGGCGGGCCTCGTCCTCAAGCTTCTGGGCGCGGCGGCGCTCCTCGTCCTCGAGCTTCTGCGCGCGGCGGCGTTCCTCGTCGGCGAGCTTCTGCGCGCGCTTTTCGTCCGCCTCCGCCTGCTTCTGGCGCTGTTTTTCCTCCTCGGCGGCGCGCTTCTTCTCGTCGAGCCGCTCCTGCTCCTGCGCGAGCGCCTCTTCCGCAGCCTGCGTTTCGTCGGCAAGCACCTCGTAAGCGGAGATGTTGTCCACCGCCTCGTCGTACTTTTCCATGCCGTCGCGGAGGATCGCTTTGGCGCGCGTCATCGCCTCCGGCGCACCCATCAGGCTCTGCGGGCAGATGATCTTCGTGCGCTGCACCATGGCGGGGATACCGTCCTCGCCGAGGAACGACGTGAGCGCCTCGCCCACGCCCAGCTCCATGATCGCCTCCTCGGCGTTGAACGCCGGATTTTCGCGGAACGCCTGCGCCGCCACGCGCACCGCTTTCAGCTCGGTGGGCGTATAGGCGCGCAGCGCGTGCTGCACGCGGTTGGAAAGCTGCGCGAGCACGGTGTTCGGCACGTCCGCCGGGCTCTGCGTCACAAAGAACACGCCGATGCCGCGCGAGCGGATCAGCTTCACGGTCTGCTCGATCTTCTGCACGAGCACCGCCGGGGCGTCGCGGAAGAGCATGTGCGCCTCATCAAAGAAGAACACGAGCTTCGGCTTTTCGAGATCGCCGACCTCCGGCATGGTCTCAAACAGCTCCGAGAGCAGCCAGAGAAGGAAACTCGCGTACAGCGTCGGGTTCTGCACGAGCTTGACGCAGTCGAGCACGTTGATCATGCCGTGCCCCTCGGCGTCGGTGCGGATCCAGTCGTTCACATCGAGCGCCGGCTCGCCGAAGAACAGCTCGCCGCCCTCTTTTTCCAGCGGCAGCAGCGCGCGGAGGATCGCCGCAACGGACTGCGTGGTGATGTTGCCGTACTTCATGCGGTAATCTTCTTTGTGGTCGTTCACGTAGTTCAGCAGCGCACGGAGATCCTTGAGATCATCGAGCAGCAATCCGCGGTCGTCCGCAACGCGGAAAACGATCTGCAGAACGCCCGTCTGCGCCTCGCTCAGGCCGAGAATGCGGGAGAGCAGCTCGGGGCCCATTTCGCTCACGGTGGCGCGCACGGCGTGGCCGCCGGTCTGGTAAATGTCCCAGAACGTAGTGGGGTAGCCGCGGTAGGCAAATTTGCCGGTGAGCCCGAAACGCTCGATGCGTTTCTGCATATCCTCGCTGTCTTCGCCGGGGGCGCAGATGCCCGCAACGTCGCCCTTTACATCGCACAGGAACACGGGCACGCCCGCATCGGAGAGAGATTCCGCCAGCACCTTCATCGTGATGGTTTTGCCGGTGCCGGTCGCACCGGCGATCAGACCGTGCCGGTTGCACATGGAGAGGGGAAGCTCCACCCGCTCCTCGCCGGAGAGACCGAGATAGATTTTGCCGTTATCGTACATATTCGCGCCAACCTCCGTATATGTAATAGAGTTTTGCTTTTTGCTGACCTTTCTTTATTATAACCTCCAGCGCCCCGCCGCGCAACAGAAAAAGCTCCCATCCCGGAGGATGAGAGCTTTTTTGTTGATAAAAAACCGAAATCAGTCGGTCACGTAAGGCAGGATAGCGACCTGACGGGCACGCTTGATCGCCTCGGTGAGCAGACGCTGATGGTAGGCGCAGGCGCCGGTGGTGCGGCGGGGCAGAATCTTGCTGCGCTCGGACAGGTACTTACGCAGCTTGACGGTGTCCTTGTAGTCGATATACTCGGCCTTATCCACACAGAACTGGCAGACCTTTCTGCGCTTGCGGTTCTTCTGCGGGGCAGCGGACTTATCAAAAGCCATGGTTCAAAAACTCCTTTCGTGAGTGTCAAAACGGCAGCTGGCCGTCGTCATCGTCGATCGTCTGGAACGATCCGGCCTGCGCTTTCGCGCTGTTAAAGCCCTCGTTGGAGGGGGTGCGGGGTGCGTACTCCTGACGGGGCGCGTACTCCTGCCGCGGGGCTCCGTCATCCCGGCGCTTGCTTTCGCCGAAATAGACGTTGTCCGCCACGACCTCCGCCGCGGTACGGCGGTTGCCGTCGCGGTCGGTGTAGTCACGGATCTGCAGCCGACCGGAAACCACGATCATGCTGCCCTTCGTGAAGTACTTGGAGACGAATTCCCCGGTCTGACGCCAGGCGGACACGTTGATGAAATCGGTCTGCTTTTCACCGTTTTCACCGCGGCCGAAATCCCGGTCAACAGCAATGGAGAAGGACGCCACGGGAACGTTGGAGGCGGTATAACGCAGCTCCGGATCCCGCGTCAGGCGGCCCATAAGAACGATATGATTCAGCATATCATTCCCTCCGCTTATTCGTAGCGCAGAGTGACAAGAGAGCGGATCACGCCGTCGGTGATGCCGAGGATACGATCCAGCTCGGCGGGAAGCTCGGGCCCGGAGGTGAACTTCACCAGCACATAGTAGCCCTCGGTGAGGTAGTTGATCTCGTAGGCGAGCTTGCGCTTGCCCCACTCTTCCATCTCATCGACGGTGCCGTTCTGCTCGATCAGAGTCTTGAACTTTTCCACGATGGCCTGGGTCTCTTCCTCGGTGAGGTTGGGGTTGAGAACGTACAGGACCTCGTATTTTTCGGTGGTCTTAGCCATTAGTTGTCCTCCTTCTGGACTGTGGCCCCCTGCTCAGACAGGGAGCAAGGTGGATGGGATAAAAAAACTTACTTGAGTTCGACCTTCGCGCCGACGGCCTCGAGCTTGGACTTGATCTCCTCGCCCTCTTCCTTGGAGACGGCTTCCTTCAGCTTGGCGGGGACGGACTCGACGAGAGCCTTCGCCTCGGCAAGGCCCAGACCCAGCAGACCGCGGACTTCCTTGATGACCTTGATCTTCTCAGCGCCGAACTCGGTCATGACAACGTCAAACTCGGTCTTCTCTTCGACCGGGGCAGCAGCGGCGGCAGCGGCGGGAGCAGCGGCGGCAGCGGCGGAAACACCGAAGGTCTCCTCAAGGGCGTGGACGAGCTCAGCCAGCTCCAGCACGGAGAGAGCCTTGACTTCTTCGATCATAGCGGTAACTTTTTCGCTAGCCATTTGTAATTTTCCTCCTAAAAATGAATTGTGTCTGCCGGATTATTCGGCAGCGGCTTCGGCGGTCTCGAGAGAGCCGCCCTTCTGCTCCAGGATCTGACCGAGAACGACGGCCAGGCTGGTGATGGGTGCGAGCATGGTGCCGAGGACCTTGGAGTACAGGGCATCCTTGCTGGGAAGCTGAGCGATCTCGTCGATCTCAGACATCGGAAGGACTTTACCCTCCATGAAGCCGCCCTTGACCTCGAACTTGCCGTTCATCTTCTTGGCGAACTCGCTGACGATGCGGATGGGCGCGATGGGGTCGCCCTCGGTGGTGGCCAGAGAGGTGGTGCCGTTGAGCACGGAGTCAAACTCGTTGAGATCGCACTTGTCAACCGCGAAGCGGAGCAGAGTGTTCTTCACAACGGTGTACTCAATGCCGGCAGCACGCAGCTCACGGCGCAGAGCGGTATCCTCCAGAACGGTGATGCCCTTGTAGTCCACAAGGACGCCCGCCGTGGCGTTACCGATACGCTTGGTGAGTTCCTCGACGATGGCCTGTTTCTCGCTGAGTACTTTCGCGTTAGGCAATGATTTCACCTCCGGGGTAAATTTCTGCGCCCGAAAGAAAAACTCCCTCTGCCGAAAGACAGGGGGAGACACAATACAAGTATCGTGCTTTCCTCGGCAGGATTTACGGCAAAAGCCACCTGCTGTCTTTGGAGCGCCATGACATAATACCATAAATCCCAGGAAAGTCAATACTTTTTTCGCTTTTTTATGGGGGAAAAGGCCCCCCTTGTGTAAAGGGGGCTGGCAGCGAAGCTGACTGGGGGATTGTAGTCTTCGGAAAACGACAATCCCTCCGTCAAACCCTTCGGGTTTGCCACCTCCCTTTACACAAGGGAGGCTTACCGCCGCAGCAGCGCCTCCAGCGTCGAAAGGTCGGAGAAGTCCGGCAGATACGCCGCTGCCCCGGCGCGGATCGCTTCCGTATATTCCTTCATGCTCTCGTCGTACACGCCGACGCCCGCGATGCCAAGCGCTTTCGCCGCGGCCAGATTTCGCGGCGCGTCCTCCACGAGGAGCATTTTTTCATACGGCACGCCGAGCCTGTCACGGAAAAACGCATAGGGCGCTTCGGTGCGCTTGGAGCCGGTCTCCTCCTCGGCGTAAACGCCGTCCACGAGCGGCGCGACGCCGAGCCGCTCGATGGCCGGATCGAGCAGCGCGTGGCGCGTCGCCGAGAGGATGTATACGCGCAGCCCCGCCGCGTGCAGAACGGAAAGAAGCTCCTTCGCCCCCGGCTTGAGGGGGATCTCCCGCGCGTAATGCGCCGCCATCTCCGCGCTCCAGCGCACGGCGAGCGGCGTTTCGGCTTCGAGCTGCGGGTACTTTGCGCCCATGTCCCTTGCGATCTCCCAGATCGGCACGGAGCGGATGTATTCCGCAAAGCCCTCCGGCTGCGGCAGACCTGCCTCGCAGAGCGTATCCGCCGGCAGGCGCAGCCAGTACGGCATCGAATCGGCCAGCGTGCCGTCGAAATCCACGAGCGCCAGAGAGAAGGCCATGAGCGTTACCCCCGATTTTGTCAAAAATTTTGCTGCTCAAATCTGAACAGCTTATATTATATGTGCCGCGGCGGCAGGATGCAATTGCTTTTTTCCCGCAGATGCGGTAAGATAAATAGTACACGTCGATTTCCGTCGGAAAGGAGGCAGGATGGCATTGAAACAGAAAAGAACGCCCCGGCGCGCCCGCTGGTGGGCGATAGTGATCCCG
>CAVEPP010000150.1:0-5121 GCA_963617605.1 Alloprevotella sp.
TCCTTTATTGCATCGCTTCGACCTCGATGTTCAATGTGTGTTTTGCTCATCCCTAATCCTTTTTGCAAAGAGTATAGCGCCGTTTTTGCCGTATGTAAACAAATCCGGCTGTAAAAAAGTGCGTTGACAAAATTCGCCGCAGGACATAGAGTGGATTTGAATTTAAAAAACCACAAGGAGGACATACACTTGAAGCTCAACGCCAGAAAAGACGTTCCGATCCGCGAAACATGGGATCTCTCGCTGATTTTTGCTTCTGAAGCCGATTTTGAAGCGGCGGTCGATAAGGCGAAAGCACTCACCGACACGCTGGAGAAAACGTATAAAAACGCTCTCACCACGCCGGAGAGCATCGCCGAATGTCTCGCGCTCTATGAAGAGCTGGAGATCCTGCTCTACCAGACAACGAGCTACACAAGTCTCGCCGTTTCGGTGGACTATACCGACACCGAGGCGCAGAAAAAGGACGCGAAAATGTCCGCGCTCGCTGCCGAGATTGGGAGCCGCCTCTCCTTCATCGAAAGTGAGATCGCCGACGCGCCCGAAGAGCTCATCCGCGCCGCCATGGACAAGACCGAGCGTGCAAAGCACTATCTTGCGGAGATCCTCCGCGAGAAGCCGCACCGTCTCGGTGCCGAGACCGAAAAGGTCCTCGCCGCGCTCAGCCCGGTGTTCAACGCGCCCTATGACATTTACCACATGACCAAGCTCGCCGACATGAAGTTCGGTTCCTTCACCGTGAACGGCAAGGAATACCCGCTCGGCTACTCGCTCTTCGAGGACGAGTATGAATACGAAGCCGACACGGATGTGCGCCGTGCGGCGTTCCGCGCGTTCTCCGACAAGCTCCGCGAGTATGAGAACACGACCGCCGCCACGTACAACACCTATCTCACGCAGCAGCGCATTATGGCCCGTCAGCGCGGCTTTGCCGACATGTTTGAAGCCGACCTCTTCACCGACCATGTCACGCGCGAGATGTACGACCGGCAGATCGACCTCATCACCGAAAAGCTCGCGCCCGCGATGCGCAAGTACGCCCGCCTCGTCGGGAAGATGAATAAGCTCGACCGCGTGACCTTCGCCGATCTCAAGCTGCCGCTCGACGCGGAGTTCGACCCGCGTGTCACGATCGACGAGTCCCGCGAGTACGTCCGCAGTGCGCTCTCCGTCCTCGGGCAGGACTACGCCGACATGGTGGACGAGGCGTATGACAAGCGCTGGATCGACTTTGCCCGCAACGTCGGCAAGGAGACGGGCGGCTTCTGCTCCTCGCCCTACGGCTGCAATTCCTACATTCTGCTCAGCTGGAACAACCGCATGGCGGACGTGTTCACGATCGCGCACGAGCTCGGCCACGCCGGACACTTCCGGCTGTGCAACGGCGCGCAGTCGCTCTTCGATACAAATGTCTCCGGCTATCTCATCGAAGCACCCTCGACGATGAATGAGCTGCTGCTCGCGCAGGACCTGCTGCGCAAGAACACCGACAAGCGCTTCCGCCGCTGGGTGCTCTCCTCGCTCATCGGGCATACCTACTACCACAACTTCGTCACGCACCTGCGCGAGGCATGGTACCAGCGCGAGGCGATGAACATCATCGAGCAGGGCGGCGCGGTAAACGCCGAAACGCTCTCCGGCATTTTCCGGAAGAATCTCGAGACATTCTGGGGCGATGCCGTAGAGCTGACCGAGGGCTGCGAGCTTACCTGGATGCGCCAGCCGCATTACTACATGGGGCTCTATTCCTACACCTACAGCGCCGGTCTCACGCTTGCAACGCAGGCCGCGCTCAACATTGCCGCCGAGGGCGAGAGCGCCGTGGCGCGCTGGCGCGCGATGCTCGAAGCCGGCAGCACGCATGGCCCGCTCGGTCTTGCCAAAATTGCAGGCATCGATCTCTCCACGCCGGACGCGCTCGAGCACACGATCGCTTACATTTCCGATGTCATCGACGAGATCACCGTCCTGACCGAGGAGATCGACGGCATCACGCTGGATTAAATTTTTTTCAAATTGGGTATTGACTTTATCGCCTTTCGGTGCTAAAGTGTGCCCATCAAACCGAAGAGCAAGATAAGTAGCCCGCCAATGAGACGTCTTTCAGAGAGCCGCCGATGGTGTGAGTGCGGTAAGAGGTTTCCGTGGGTGAATGGCCTTGCGAGGGCAAACAGAAAGGGAGCATATCCCAAGTATGGGCGACGGAGTTGGCTGTCCGTTATCATAAGGCCGGCGCATGAACCGTGCGTTTAAGTGGGCGCGAAAGCGTCAAGCCGGGTGGTACCGCAGGAGTTTATTCAAGCTCTTGTCCCTGCATTTGCAGAGACAAGAGCTTTTTCTTTTTCCTGTCTCTGCTCCAGAAAAAACAACAGAAAAGGAGCAAAACACCATGGAAAACCAGAACATCCCCTACAAGATCTATCTCGACGAAGCCGATATGCCGAAGGCATGGTACAATCTCCGCGCGGACATGAAGAATAAGCCCGCGCCGCTTCTCAATCCCGGCACCGGCAAGCCCATGACCGCCGCGGAACTGGGCGGCGTATTCTGCGACGAGCTCGTGCAGCAGGAGCTCGATAACGACACCGCGTTCATCCCCATTCCGGACGAGATCCGCAGCTTTTACAAGATGTACCGTCCCTCCCCGCTCGTGCGCGCGTACTGCCTGGAAAAGGCGCTCAACACGCCCGCGAAAATCTACTACAAATTTGAGGGCAACAACACTTCCGGCAGCCACAAGCTCAACAGCGCCATCGCGCAGGCGTACTACGCGAAAAAACAGGGGCTCAAAGGTGTGACGACCGAGACCGGTGCCGGGCAGTGGGGCACCGCGCTTTCCATGGCGTGCGCGTATCTGGGGCTGGACTGCAAGGTGTTCATGGTGAAGATCAGCTATGAGCAGAAGCCGTTCCGCCGCGAGGTCATGCGCACCTACGGTGCGAGCGTGACGCCGTCCCCCTCGATGGAGACGGAGGTCGGCCGCCGCATCCTTGCCGAGCACCCCGGCACGACCGGCTCGCTCGGCTGCGCGATCAGCGAGGCCGTTGAGGTCGCAACGACGAATCCCGGCTACCGCTATGTGCTCGGCAGCGTTCTCAATCAGGTGCTGCTGCACCAGAGCGTCATCGGTCTCGAGACCAAGACCGCGCTCGACAAGTACGGCGTGAAGCCCGATATCATCATCGGCTGCGCCGGCGGCGGCAGCAATCTCGGCGGACTGATCGCGCCGTTCATGGGCGAAAAGCTGCGCGGCGAGGCAGACTACCGCTTCATCGCCGTCGAGCCCGCCTCCTGCCCGAGCTTCACGCGCGGCGTTTACGCCTACGACTTCTGCGACACCGGCAAGATCTGCCCGCTCGCAAAGATGTATACGCTCGGCAGCGGCTTCATCCCCTCCCCCAACCACGCGGGCGGTCTGCGCTTCCACGGCATGAGCAGCGTGCTGAGCCAGCTCTACCACGACGGGTATATGGAAGCGCGCGCCGTGGAGCAGACGAGCGTGTTCGAGGCCGCGGAGCAATTTGCCCGCATCGAGGGCATCCTCCCCGCCCCCGAGAGCAGCCACGCCATCCGCGCGGCGATCGACGAGGCGATCCGCTGCCGCGAGACCGGCGAGGAGAAAACGATCCTCTTCGGTCTGACCGGCACGGGTTACTTCGACATGACCGCTTATCAGGCGTTCAACGACGGCAAGATGACCGACTATATCCCCACCGACGCCGAGCTTGCGCAGAGCATCGCCACGCTCCCCAAGGTGCCGGGCATGGAATAAGTTTATAAAAAGAATCAGCGGGCGGCCCCTTTCCTGGGAGCTGCCCGCATCTTTGTTTGGTTTTCCTTGTATTTTGTCATAGGCTATGATATTCTGCAAATGGCGCTTCCGCGGAAGCGCCGGGGCGCTGCACAAAACGGCAGGCGGTTAGCTACACCACCCGAAAGGGGGTGAAGCTATGCGACTTACGATAACTCTTACATTGCGAAAGCTAATGTTACAGTTTATCATAAAAAGCAGAAACCGCCACTCGGCCAAGTGACGGTTTCTTGAGCTTTTGCTTATAGAATCCACATACCGAGGCTAACCGCTTGTCGCAGCGCCCTTTTATATGTTCATTATATCGCCCGCCCCGTGTCATGTCAAGCAGTTTCGTTTTCCTGCTTATGCGCGCGGGATCGCAGGATCTCCCGCCCACCCTTTTGAATACGGGATACAGCGAAAAACAGACGCCCTTTGCTTTCACAAAAGGCGTCTGTTTTTGGCGGAGAAGCCGGGATTTGAACCCGGGCTCGGCTCATCACCGACTACTCCCTTAGCAGGGGAGCCCCTTCGGCCACTTGGGTACTTCTCCAAACCGCTCGAGTATCATATCACAGGGTATGCGGCCTTGTCAATGCAAAAAATCAGTCCAGCACGGATTTTACGGCGGAAAGTACGTCCGCGGCGACCTCTTCGGGCGTGCGGGCGGCGTTCACGACGCAGATTTTATCCCGATGCTCCAGCCGCCGGAAGATCTCATAATACCGCCGGCGCACGGCGAGCAGGGAATTTTCGTTCTCGTAGATCTCGCGGTAGGATCGCCCCTGTTCCATGCGACGGAGGCATTCCTCGTCATCCAAATCGAGAAAAACGCAGAGATCGGGCTTTCGGATCTCCGGGCAGTCGATATTGATATGGAACACCCATTCCGGGTCGGTCACAGTGCCCTGGTAGGCGAGCGAGGAATAGTAATACCGGTCGCAGAGGACGATCCGTCCCTCCGAGATGAGCTTTCCGATGCCGTTGATGGGGTTCACGTTATGCGCCACGCGGTCGGCCATGAAGAGCGCGGCGATCTCCGCGCCGGTGCGCGGCGTGAAGCCGGAGAGCGCGTCGCGCGCGAGGCCGCCGGTCGTGCTCGCCGTCGGCTCCGCGGTCTCCGCCACGGCGTAGCCGAGAGCGCGCAGATTCTTTGCGAGCGCCGTCAGCTGCGTGGTTTTCCCCGAGCCGTCCAGCCCTTCGATGACGATGAATTTTCCGTTCATGGCAGTTCCTCCCGCCGCAAGGCGCGATTTGTTCGCAGATATTATAGGTTAGTGTAAAGTTTTCGTTGGCAAAATAAAAAGGGAAGCGGATAAACCGCTTCC
>CAVEPP010000151.1:0-5021 GCA_963617605.1 Alloprevotella sp.
GTGCGGGTGTTATTCTCGGCGATGAACGTCTTCAGCCGTTCGCCGGTCGTAGTCATGCTGTGCACGCCGCTCAAGTAGGGATACTCCGTGAGACGGAAGCCCGTGCCGTTTGCTTCGTTGACATTGATGTTGTCGTTGTCCACGAAGTTCGCAAGCATCGGTGCGGAGTATTCGAGACCATCGGCGCTCTCACCGCAGTGGGCGAAGATCGCGTCATAGGAAAGCGCCATGCTGATGAAGTAGGAACGGCAGCTGCGGATGGGGGTGATGTTGTCCACGTCGTCCAGATCCATAAATACGAACATGTTGCGGGTGATCTGCTCGACCTGCGCCTCGTAAACGATGGCGGCTTTGCTGATGCTGCCCTGTAAAACCGGCGTGCCGGTATCATCCCAACGGTTGTTTTCCACCATAATGGCAACGGGGCGCGTCTTGCTGTAATCCTTCGTCGTGCTCTCGCCGGTCAGCGGGTTCACGAGCGGTGTTTCGGGCGTCGGCTCCGGCGTGGCGGTCGGCTCCGGTGTCGGTTCCGCGGTGGCGGTCGGTTCAGCCGAAGGCTCCGCGGTCGCTTCGGCGGTCGGTTCCGGCGTGACGGTCGCTTCCGGCTCGGCCGGCGTGCTCGGGCGATTGCCGCAAGCGCCGAACACGAGCGCGCATACGAGAAGCAGAGAAAGTACAGTCAAAAATTTACGCTTCATAGTTTCACCTCATAGTAGCAAATGATTGGGGAAATGCAAAACGAACATGGAAAATATACTATATCCGTCTCTTCGTGTCAATGCGCCGGGTCAGGAATAGCTCACGCCGCCGTAATAGTCGGATACAAACGCGATATACGTTTTTCCGACGCCGAGCTGCAATTCGCTGCCGTCGGCGGTATAGTAGCGGAACGGCTCGTTTACGCTGCCGCGGCTCCACGTGATCGGCTCGGCATAGCCGCCGTTGAAGAAATACCCGGCATCCTGATAGTCGTAGGTGTAGATAGAGGAGTGATTCTTCTCATCGATGCCGACAGCCGTGGGGGAGTAGAGGACGAGAACATTTTCAAATGCGACGCTCTCGCCGGTGTTCGCGTCCGTATAGTCACGATACCACTGTGTGCTCGTATAGCCGCCCTTTTCGGCGTCATACGTAAAATCTGTCGTCTTGCCCGTCGGAAAAACAACGTGGACGCTGCCGGCCGTCTCGCCGTTCACCGGTGCTGCGTCATCGGTAAAGTGCAGGCCGTAGTCATAGCCGTCGGTGCGGTGTGTGGTGCGCGTGCCGTACTGAACAAAGAGGCTTTGCAGCCGCTCGCCGGTCGTCGTCATGCTGTGCACAGCGCCGAAATACGGTGCGTCGTACTGGCGGAAGCCGCAGCTTCCCTCGTGGACCTCGATGTCGTCGGCATCCGTGTAGTTGACGAGCATCGTATCGGCAAATTCGAGCCCCTCGCCGCTCTTGCCGCAGTGGGCGTAAATGGCGTCATAGCTGAGCGCCGCGCTGACAAAATAGCTGCGCGCACTGCGGATGGGAAAAACGTTGTTGAGCCCGTTCGTATCCATGAAGAGGAACATGTTGCGGGTGATGGACTCGACCTGCATTTCGTAGACGATGGAAGCCTGCGAAAGGCCGCCCTGCGCGATGAGCGTGCCGTCATCCCAGCAGTTGTTTTCGACCATGATGGCCACAGGGCGCGTCTGACTGTAGTCGGTGTCCGTCTTTTCGCCGGTCAGCGGATTTGTGAACATCGGCTCCGGTGTCGCGGTGGGGGTGGGGAGCGGCGTTGCCGTCGGTTCGGGCGTAGCGGTAACGGCGGGGGAAGGGGAGACATCCGCCGATGCGGGAGTGGGCGCCGCGCCGCAGCCCGCGGTAACGATCAGACAGGCAAAAACAAGGAAAAGTGCGAGTTGCTTTTGAAATTTCATGGGAATACACCTCGGTGGAATAGTGATATACGATCATAGGACGAAGGAAACGCCCGTTTGGTTCGCATGAAAAAGCCCCGGAAGCATTGCTTCCGGGGCTTTGAAAAAGTCGGGGGATCAGTGCAGCAGATTCAGCACCAGCGTGAGAACGACGAACGCGAGCGCGACCCACTTGGTCATCTTCGCCAGAGTGCCGTCAAGCGTTTTGGCCTTTCCCTTGGAGAAGAAGGTCTCCGCACCGCCGGCGACAGCGCCGGACAGACCGGAGCTCTTTCCAGACTGGAGCAGAACGACGGCGATCAGGAAGATACCGGCGAGGAGCTGGATGATGGTGAAAGCAAGAACAAGACCGTTCACGAGATTCAATCCTTTCTATTATAAAAGAAAACTTTTTTACGCTTAAATATGTTACCACAGCCAAAGCCAAAAAGCAAGCAATTTTTCACGCGCTTCCGCGGGAAACGCGCGAAATATCCCCGCGGCTTGACTTTGCCATCCCGCCAGAATATACTTTATATAAAATAACGGAAACACGGGGAGGAACAAAGCCTATGTGTACCTGCCTTATTGCCGGCCGCTGTGCCTCGCGCAGCGGCTACGCACTGCTGGCCGCCAACGACGACTGGGATGATACGCCCGGCCTTCTCACGCACGTTCCGCGGCAGAAGCACGCGCCGGACGATGTATATACGCTCGTCGGCGGGCATACGATCCCGGAGACTGGCGAGACCTGCGGCTATCTTTATACCGCCTGCAAGTACGAGATCGGCACGCTCGACCGCGCGTGGGCGGGCGGCACGAACGATAAGGGCGTATCCGTCGCCGGTACGGGCGTCATGGCGTTCAAATCTATCCCGTGGGAAGGCATGCTGCTCGAGCCGGACGATATCCCGCTTCTGATCCTCCGCCGCGCAGAGACGGCCCGCGGCGCCGTGGAGCTGATCGGCGAGCTTGTCGCGCGCTACGGTCTGCGCCCGTCGGGGCTGGATTCCTGCCAGAGCGGGGCGACGTTTTCCATCGCTGACCCGTCCGAGGGCTGGGTGCTGGAGATCACGCCGGGCGGCCACTGGGTTGCGGTGCGCGTGCCGGACGACGAGGTATCGGTGCGCGTGAACGCCTTCGGCACGCATGACGCTGATCTGACGGACACATCGAACGTTCTCGCCTCCGCGGGCCTTGCGGACTACGCCCGCGCGCAGGGCTGGTGGGACGGTGACGAGCATCATTTCGACTTTGCCAACGCTTACGGCGCGGAAAAAAGCCCCAATGAATGGGGGCCGGAGCTCGATGCGATGAACATGCGCCGCCGCTGGCGCGCCATGGAGCTCATCTCCGGCAAACCGCAGGACGAGAACGAAACGCTCTACAGTGTCCGCCCGGCGGAGAGCGTCACGCGGCAGACACTCATGGATGTGCTCAGCGACGTGTATGACGGCACAAAGTACGATCTTACGCAGCTCCCCGGCGGCGACCCGTTCGCGGATGTAACGCCGGACTACGCGCTCTGCCGCCGCGGAACGGTTTCGAGCATCGTGGCGGATTATACGCCGGAGACCGGGAGCGTTCTCTGGACGGCGATCGCCACGCCGCGCATGAGCTTTTATATGCCGCTCTATGTCGATGTGGACGGCCTGCCCGCCTTCTGTGAGGCGTACCTACCCGGTGAAGGGGAGAACACCTCGCTTTTCTGGGAATTCAAGGAGCTCTGTATTCTGACACAGCGCCGATTTGCCAAACATATGGAGATCACGGGAAAAGCAAAGCGCGAATGGGAAGCGCACGCTGCCGCGGTCCTTGCTGCCCACAGCCGGGATATGGCGCAGCTTCCGGAGAGTGAGCGCCGCGCCGCGCGCACAAAGTTTGACCGCGCCGTGCTCACCTCCGCCATAGAGACCTGCCGCGAGACACGGCATGCCCTGCTTCTGCAATATTGACGTTCTCAAGCGAGACCCGCTTCGCTGGGCTCTCGTTTGAAGGAGATTGCGGCTCGCCGCAGCGCACGCTCTGCGAGCGCACGTTTGCGAGCCGAGAAGTATTTTCTCCGACGCACATGTCGCCGGGGAAAATGATTCAAAATTTATTTGCGCCTGCGGGCGCAAACTCTGCGAGGCTTTTTTGACAGTCTAAGCGCCCGATGGATCATCGATCCACCGGGCGCTTGCGCTTTTCTTATTCCATCGCCGCGGCAAATTTTTCTTCCATGAACTTCCGCGCATTCGTGATCTCCGCTCTCCAGTCCTGTCCGGGCGCGTACCACATCTCGATCATGTAAGGCCCGCGGTAACTCTCGCGTTCGAGCTGGCCGAGACACGCGGGGAAATCCACGCACCCGCTGCCGAAGGGGACGCATTTGAACTTGCCGGGGAAATCCTCCGTCACGGCGAGCGTATCCTTGAGATGAACGCCGACCATGCCGTTTCGCCCGAGCGAGATCTCCGCGGCGGTGTCGTTGCCCCAGGCGGAGAGATTGCCGACGTCGGGATAGACTGTGAACCACGGCGAAGGGAGGACGGCTTTGTATTTCAAATACCGGGTAATGCTGCTCATAAGCGGCGTGTCCATGATCTCCATGGCGAGCATGACCTGATACTTTTCGGCGACCTCGCACGCGCTGCGCAGCCCCTCTTCAAAAAGCCGCAGACTCTCCGGCGTGGACGGCTCATAGTAGACGTCGTACCCGGCGAGCTGGATGACGCGGATGCCGAACTCCCGCGCGAACAGCACGGCCTTTTCCGTGATCTCGTGCGCGCGCGCCCGGATCGCTGGATCGGCGCTGCCGTAGGGAAAGCGCCGGTGGCCGCTCAAGCACATCGACTGGATGGGAACGCCCGTTTCGCGCATCGCGCTGTGCAGCGCATCGCGCTCCTCGCTTGTCCAGTCGAGCCGGGAAAGACGCTCGTCCGTTTCGTCGATGGAGATCTCCAGATAGTCAAAGCCGAGCTCCTTTACCGCGCGCAGCCTCTCCTCCCAGCCGAGCTCCGGCGGGAGCGCCTTCTCATACAGACCGAGCAGATGATTTCCAAGCATGATTTTACTCCTTTCCCGTTTCCGCCGCACGCGGGGCGGCGGTGCTTTTGCGGACATGGAGCTGCGTGCTGACGAGGATCTTGCTCG
>CAVEPP010000152.1:0-5014 GCA_963617605.1 Alloprevotella sp.
GGTTTCCACTTCCATTCTGACCTCAACCGTCAGTGGATTTGTTTCCCGCGACAAGCGGACCACCGTCTCGACGTGGCTAGTCCGCGGGAACATGTCCACGGCGACGCCGTCGGCAGGGACGTAGCCGCGGGAAGCGAACGAGGCGAGATCGCGCGCGAGCGTGCCGGGGTCGCAGGAGAGATATACGATCCGCTCCGGCTGCATCCCAACGGCGTGAGCGATGACGCTCTCGTCCAGTCCGCGCCGCGGCGGATCGACGACGATTACCTGCGGGCGGATGCTGCGCCGCGCGAGCTCCGCGGCGGCTTCCCCGGCATCGGCGCAGAGAAACTCACACGAATCCGAAAGACCGTTTCGCTGCGCGTTATCCTTTGCATTTTCCACGGCGACGGGGATGACCTCCGCGCCGATGACGCGCGCGCCGCGGGACGCCATGCAAAGGCCGATCGTACCTGTGCCGCAGTAAAGATCAAGTGCCGTCATGCCCGGTGTGATACCGGCATAGCCGAGCGCGGCTTCGTACAGCCGCTCGGCCTGCGGCGGATTTACCTGGAAAAATGAACGGGGCGAGAGCGTGAACGTGAGACCGCACAGCCCCTCCGTGAGAATATCGCTGCCCCAGACGGTCTCAAACTCCCCGGCAAGCACGGTGTTGCCGCGGGCGGTGTTGCGGTTGAGCACCAGCCCGGACACCTCCGGGCAGCGCTCGCGCAGCATGTCCGCAAGTACGCCAAGCGCCTTTTTCCCCGGCGAGCGGGACGCGGTGAGCGTCAGCACCGCCTTCTCCGTGAGATGCGACGAACGGTAGAAGATATGGCGCACGCCGCCGCGCTTTGCGGCCTCGTCGTAGACCGGGATATGCTCCCGCTCCATCCAGTCGAGAACCGTCTGTGCGCACATAAGGGATTCCTTCGGCACGGCGGGGCAGTCCGGCACGGGGACAACGTCGTGCGAGCGCGCGCGGTAAAACCCGGCAACGGGCCGGCCGTTTTGCTCTGCCACGTTGAAGATCGCCTTGCGGCGCTGCCGGGCGTTCTCCGGCGCGGGGAGAATGCCGGAGACGGAAAAGTCCAGTTTCCCGATGCGGTGCAGCGCGTCGTTCACGCGCTGCAATTTCAGGGAAAGCTCCTCCTCATAATCCATGTGCCGCAGCGCGCAGCCGCCGCAGCGGGGGTATACCGGGCAGTCCGGTTCCGCGCGGTGCGGCGATGCGGCGCGCAGCGCCTCGCCCCGCCCCCATACGGCGGCGGAGGTGCTGCGCACGATGCGCACGTCCCATTCCTCTCCCGCGATCGTTCCCGGAACGAACACGGCGCGCTCACCGATGCGGCAGACGCCCGCGCCCTCGGAGGTGTAGCCGGTGATGCGGGCGGAATATATTTCATTCTTTTTGAGTTCAGCCGGTATTGTCAAAATCGATCACCCGGACGTATTCTACCATAGCTTTCGCATATTGCCAACGGGAAAACACTTTGCTATAATGTGCGCGGTATATAAATTAAGGAAAGAAGGTCGTTTCCGTGCCTCTGCTTTTGGATCTGTTCTGCACGTTTTTCCGGATCGGTCTGTTTACCTTCGGCGGCGGCTACGCTATGCTGCCGCTTTTGCAGCGCGAGATCGTGGAAAAGAAAAAATGGGCCACCGAGGAAGAGCTTTTGGACTATTTCGCCGTCGGCCAGTGCACGCCCGGAATCATTGCGGTCAATACGGCGACGTTCGTCGGCTTCAAGGAGAAAAAGCTCTCCGGCGCGATTTTTGCGACGCTCGGCGTCGTGTCGCCGTCGCTCGTGATTATCACCGTTATTGCGGCACTGCTGAGCAACTTTGCCCACATCGCTGCCGTGCAGAACGCGTTCGCGGGCATCCGCGTCGCGGTGTGCGTGCTCATTCTCAACTCTATCGTAAAGCTCTGGAAAAAGTCCGTGGTGGATAAGCTCACGTTTGCCGTGTTCCTTGCGGTGTTTATCGGCTCTGTGCTGCTCAGCAGCGTCAGCCCTGTGGTGTTCATCGTCGCCGCGGCGGTGCTTGGCATCGTTGTGCGCGTCTGGCTGCGCACCGGAAAGGAGGGCAAGGCATGATCTACCTTCGTCTGTTCTGGGAGTTTTTCAAGGTCGGGCTGTTTTCCATCGGCGGCGGTCTCGCTACGCTCCCGTTCCTCTATTCTCTCGGTGCGAAGACCGGATGGTTCGGCACGGCGGATGTGGCGAACATGCTCGCCATTTCCGAGTCTACGCCCGGACCCATCGGTGTCAATATGGCGACCTACGTGGGTTTTGACTGCGGCGGCGTCCTCGGCGGCGTTGTGGCGACGATAGGCATTGTGACCCCGAGCGTGATCGTCATCGTGCTTATTGCTATGGCACTGCAGGCGTTCCGCACGAACCGGTACGTGGACGCCGCGTTCTACACACTGCGTCCGGCCTCCACAGGACTCATTGCTGCGGCGGGGTGGTCGGTGTTCCTGCTGGTGCTCGTGAATCTTGACACGTACCGCACCTCGTATCAGGTTGCCGACCTCATCCAATGGAAAAACCTCGTTTTGTTTGCCGTCATCTGGGTGCTCACGAATCTGGTGAAGCCGTTGAAAAAGCTGCACCCGGTCGTGTTCCTCGCTCTCGCTGCCGTTGTGGGCATCGTATTCCGGCTCGGCGGCGTGTGAGTAGACATAATATAATTAACGTAATATTATTTACGTAATGTTATTTACGTAATGCAATATACATAATTTAATTTACATAATACTTACTGCGATACCGTAGACGAGCGCCGCGGAGAAAACGCCCTGGAGGAGCTTCCCTCCGAGGCGTTTTCGCATTTTCAGCCCTTCGGCAGCGGCTCCGGCCTGCCCGTGGACGCACAGCCCGCCCCAGCTCAGCAGAAATTCGCCCAGCGCAAGACTTCCGGGGGTGAGAGGCAGCCCTGCCATAGCGCCAATGCCGCTTGACAGCTCCAGCGCGCCGGTAAAGAGCGCGCGGAAAAAGGAGAGCGGCGCGCCGGTGCGGAATGCAAGCTCGCCCGCGAGCGTGTCCGGAAAGCCCAGCGTGCCGAGCGAGGCGAGCAATGCGGAAAAGAAGATCACGTAGGCGCCGATCTGCAATACCGTCCGCCCCGCGGCGGTGACGGCCCCGCCGAGCGCCGCACCGAAATCGACCGGTGGAGAGCGCAGCGGTCTGGGCGGTTCTTCGCTGCATTTTTTCCGGCGGAAGAGAATTCCGACTGCGGCGGCAGAGAGCGCGTGGATACCCCAGAGCAGCAGCCCCCACCCGGCGGAGCTGAACACACCGGCGCCGAGCGCGCCCACGGCGAACGCCGGGCCGGAGTTGTCGCAGAAGGCGAGCAGATGTTCGGCTTCCTCCTTTGGGAGAGTGCCGTTTCGATAAAGCTCCCCGATACTCGCCACGCCGAGCGGATATCCGCCGGAGAGACCGAGCAGGAATAACGCCGCGCCCGCGCCGCTCACGCCGAAGAGCCGCGCGGCAGCCGGAGCAAGACGCCGCGCGATTGCATCCACCGCACCGACCCGCGTGAGAAGTCCGGCGGCGGCAAAGTACGGCAGGAGCGACGGCACGAGCAGCGTTCCCCACAGCTGCAGTCCGTCGGCGGCGCCCTGCCGGGCGTCGGAAGAGGAGAAGAGAAAGAGAAGAAAGAGCGCCGCACCCGCGGCGTAACTCAAGAAACGTTTTTTCATACCGCTACTCTATGTCCGCGTCGGACGGTTCATGCGGCATGTACGCCCTGCCGCGCTCATAGGATGACGGGGAAGGGGGCGGTGCTATGAAACTACGCGATACAGTGGCGGATATCGCCGATGCGCTCGAACTGCCGGGGGAGGCGGTCTCCGATGCGCTTCGCGTGACGCTCATTGGCCGGCGGCGTGCCGTGGTGGAGCATCACCGCGGCCTGCTCGGATACGACGCGCAGAGTGTCGAGGTGAGCGCTGCCGCCGGACGGGTGCGCATTCTCGGCGCGGAACTGTCGCTGCATGCCATGGACCGGGACACGCTGATCGTGACCGGGCGGATCGCCGCGGTGGAATATGCGTAAAGGGAAAACGGGGCCCGTTGAACGGCTGCTGCGCGGTGTCGCGGAGATACGCATCACGGGCGCGGCGCCGTGGGAGCTCATCAACGCCTGCATCCGCGAGCGTATCACCGTGGAGGGCGTGGAGTCGGACGATCTCATCACGTGCCGGGCGCTGATTTTTGCCGCTGATATGGATCGGGTGAAAGCCCTTGCGCCGCGCTGCGGCTGTGATGTGGAAGTGCTGTCTGTGCGCGGGAGACCGGTATGGAAAAAGGCTCTGCACCGGCGGCGGTGGGCGGCGCTGTGCGCTGCCGCGGTCGCCGCGGCAATCCTCGTCTCGTCGCTTTTCGTGTGGGACATCCGCGTGACGGAGAACGATTCCGACGTGCCGGACGCTGTCATTCTGCGCACGCTTGCCGGGCAGGGCATCGGCGTCGGGAGCTTCTGGCCGGGCTTTCGCGGCGAGAGGATCCGCTCCCGCGCGCTCGCCGAGCTGCCGGGGCTCAGCTGGCTCGCGGTGAACGTCCGGGGAAGTACGGCGAGCGTGGAGGTGCGCGCTGCGGTGGAAAAGCCGGAGATCACCGACCCGCGCCAGGCCGCGGACGTGACGGCATCGCGCTCCGGCGTCATTACGGAGATCCGCGTCTTTGAGGGAGCGGCGCTTGTTTCGCGCGGCGACGCGGTGACGGCGGGGCAGACGCTCGTGAGCTGTGAGCGCGCCGCGCGCCGGGGCGGGACGCGCACCGTTCATGCGCGCGCCGAGATCACGGCGCATACCTGGTATGAGCTGACGGCCTCCGCGCCGCTCACGGCGCAGGAAAAGGAGAGCGCGGGCGCGGCGCGGTACCGCTTCGCGCTGCTGCTCGGCGATTCACGAATAAATTTTTACGCGGATAGTGGAATTTCGGGTACGGAGTGTGATAAAATTACAAAGATATGGCAGCTGGGTATAAAAGACGTGTTTTCCCTGCCGATTGCCGCCGTAATTGAG
>CAVEPP010000153.1:0-4990 GCA_963617605.1 Alloprevotella sp.
CTCCCTTGTGTAAAGGGAGGTGGATTTTGCCGAAGGCAAAAGACGGAGGGATTGTAAACTTTACCGAAATACGACAATCCCCCAGTCTCGCCTTCGGCGAGCCAGCCCCCTTTACACAAGGGGGCCTTATTTTTATTCGTACAGCAGCTTTTGTCTCTGGTAGGGCTGCGGCTCGTAGCAGATGGAGCCGATTTTCGGCTTCGGCACGCCGTATTTGGGATTGTAGCCGAAAAGGTTTATGTACCGCTCGATGTCGCCGCGCTCCCGCTCCATGGCAAGCAGGACTTTGAGCGCTGCATCGGCGTCGTCCACGGCGCGGTGGGAGTTCACGCCGTCAACGCCGTAGGCTTCCACGGCGTTGCAGAGCTTGTGCGGGTAGTCCCGCCGGTCCTTGTAGATCGCCATGATATCGAGAAACTGCGCCTTTTGGAGCGTCCCGGCACAGCCGAGCCGGTGCAGAAAATAGTAGAGGAAGCAGAGGTCGAACTGCGCGTTGTACGCGCACACGAGCGGCTTCTCCCCGGCGAGCGAGCGGACGAACGCTTCCGCGGCCACGTCCTTTTCCACGCCGTTTTGAAAAAGCTCATCCTCGCGGATGCCGGTGAGCTGCGTGATGACCGGCGGCAGACGGCGGCCCGGCGAGAGACGGATGAGATAGTCTTCCTCCGTGCGCTCCCCCGCCCGATCGAGCCGCAGGAAGCCGAGCTCGATAATCTCGTCAGACTTACAGTTCACGCCGGTCGTCTCCGTATCGAGCACGATGACGGAATCGTAGGTCTGAAAAAGGCTTTCGAGCATTCCTTATTCTCCCTTCGTCAGCACTGCGCCGACCAGAACGAAGTATTTCGGCGGTGCGTCCTTCGTCCCCCATTGGAGCGGCGCGCCCAGCTTGTCCGCGGCGAGCGCGCCGACGTTCGCGCCAAGCGATTCGAGCGAATAGCGGAGCTTTTCCGGGAACCGGCAGGGCTTTTCATCCCGGCGCGCGCACCGCTCGCACACGAGGCAGCGCCCCGCGTCCAGCCGGATGGAATCGCTCGTTTCGCGCTCCCGCTCCTCGAGCAGCACGTCGAACGCTCTCCGGTAAGGGCGGAGGAACATCTCGGGGTCGGCGAGCGCCGCGGCTTTTGCCGCCTCGCTCTCCGGAAACACCTGCATGGCGTATAGTTTGACTGCCGCATACTGAGGCCAGACCTCTGCCGGATCAAAGTCGTAGGGCGGGCAGGACCACGTCTGCCCGCAGCGCGGGCACGCGATGCAGTAGCCGAGGAATTTTTCCACGTCTACATACTTCTCCAGCATCTCGCTCATCGGCAGCGCGCCGGTGAGGTGCTTTATGCGCACGCCGTTTTCTCTCTCTTTCATGTGTCTACCCCCTATTTCAGTGATTCCTGATGGTTCACCACGCCTTTGAACGGCGTCATAAGCAGAATTTTCAAGTCGAACAGCATCGACCAGTTTTCGATATAATAGAGATCGTAGTCCACCCGCGCGCGGATGGAGGTGTCGCCGCGCAGACCGTTGACCTGTGCCCAGCCGGTGATGCCGGGGCGCACCTGATGGCGCACCATATAAAGCGGAATACTGTACTTGAAATGATCGACGTACCGCGGGATTTCCGGCCGCGGCCCGACGAGCGACATATCGCCCGCAAGGACGTTGAAAAGCTGCGGCAGCTCATCGATGGAGTAGCGCCGCATGAACGCTCCCCACGCCGTGCGGCGCGGGTCATGGTCGCGCGTCCACGCCGTGTCCGACTGCGTGTTCACGCGCATGGAGCGGAATTTGAGCATATAAAAGGGCTTCTTGTCCTTGCCGATGCGCTCCTGCCGGAACAAAATCGGTCCCGGAGACGAAAGGCGCGTGCCGATCGCGGCGGCGAGCATAATGGGCGACGTGAGCACGATGAGCAGGAGACTCGCAAGAATATCAAAGAGCCGCTTGACGATGTCCGCGCCGGCATTGTCGAGCGGCACGCGCCGGACGTTCACCAGCGGCAGACCGCACAGCTCCTCCACATACGGATGGCGCGACATACATTCATAGCCGATCGGCAGCAGCGCGAGCTTCACGCCGGTGTCCTCGCATTCGCGCAGAATCCCGCCGAGCCGTTCCGCCTGGTTTTCCTCCATGGCGATCACCGCCTCGTCCGGTGCATTTGCTTCAAGCACCGTGCGCAGGGAATCGTAAGAGCCCAGATGCGGCACACCGCTGAGCGCCGATGCGCCCACGCTGCCGATGACCGTCCACCCGGCGTCGCGTTCCTTCTTCACACGACGCAGACATTCGCGCGCCGCAGGGCCCTCGCCGATGATGACAAGGCGGCGCAGACCCTTTCCGGCGCGGTACTGGCGCCGGAGCAGCCGGTGCGCAATAAAGCCGCGCGCACCGGTGAACACGATGAGCAGCAGATAGCAGAGGAGGATCATCCAGCGCGAAAAGTCCACCACACGGAACACGAAGATGAGATCGATATACAGCATCACGCCGAACGTGCAGCCGAGAACGATGTTCCCAAATTCATGGATGAAGCCGCGCTGCGGCTTCGGCTCGTAGACGCCGAGCAGCCCGAAGAGCACGGCGTACACCGGCGAGAACAGCCCCGCCCACAGCATATGATACCCAAAGCCGCCGACCGGGTTTTCGCCCCGGAACAGCACGAACCGGATGAAAAACGCCGCCGCCATCGCCGCCACGGACAGTGCCATATCCATTGCCGCCCAGAGGACGGTCTTTTTGGTTTCTCTTTTATTCATCGCATTTTCCGCCGTATAGGAAAGTTTTGTCAGTTTTTAGACGTTTTGCCGCGCGGCGCGGTTCGCGCCCGTGCGCCTGCACAGCTATATTTTACCACAAATGGTTTGTTTCTTCCACGGTTTCTGTTATAATCTGGTGCAGAAAGTACCGTTTCGGAGGACGCCATGAGCAGCTTTGCACCGAAAATTTTATATACCGCCTCCAGCAGCGCGCATTTCCGGAGCTTCCATCTGCCGTATCTCGCGGCGCTGCGCTCGCTCGGCTGGGATGTGACCGCCGCGGCAAACGGCAGCGGCGAAGGTCTCGGCGAGGGGGTTCGGTTTCTCGCCGTCCCGTTTACGAAGAGCTTCGTATCGCCGAAAAATTTCCGTGCCGCCGCGCTGTTGGCGCGGGACATCCGCGAAAATCGGTACGACGTGATCGTGACGCACACCTCGCTCGCCGCGTTCTTTACCCGCCTCGGCGTAATGCTCGCAGGCAAAAAGCACACCCGCGTCGTCAATACGGTGCACGGGTACCTCTTCGACGGCGATACCGGCGCGCTGCGGCGCACCGTGCTGCTCGCGGCGGAAAAGCTGACGGCGCGCGTTACGGACGACATTCTCGTTATGAACCGCTGCGACGAGCAGATCGCCGAAAAGCACCGGCTCTGCCGCGGAGATGTTTATTTTATTCCCGGCATGGGCGTTGATTTTTCCTGCTTCATCCCCGCCGCGCCGGAGGAGCGCGCCGCGGCTCGCGCGGCGTATTCCCTGCCGGAGGACGCCGTGTGCCTCGTGTGCGCCGCGGAGTTTTCCAAACGCAAAAACCAGACGCTGCTCCTCCAGACACTCTCCCGGCTGCCGGAGAACTATTACCTTCTGCTCCCCGGCGACGGGGCGCTGCTGGAAGAGTGCAAAGCCGAAGCCGAAGCGCTCGGCCTGTCCTCCCGCTGCCGGTTCCCGGGGCGGCTCTCCGACGTGCGCGGCGCGCTCGCCGCAGCGGATATCTGCGTGTCCGCGAGCCGGTCGGAAGGGCTGCCGTTTGCGGTGATGGAAGCGATGCACATGGCGCTCCCCTGCGTGCTCACGCGGGTAAAGGGGCACGAGGACCTGCTGGAAAGCGCCGGCGCAGGGCATCTCGTGCCGTTCGGCGACGCCGCGGCGTTTGCCGAGGCCGCGCAGACGCTCGGCCTCGACGCCGCGCTGCGCGCAAAGATGGGCGCCGCGGCAAAGGAAAGCACCGAAAAATATGCCCTCGGGCGCGTTCTGCCCGAGGTCCTGCCCCATTTCACCCGGCACTGAATCGCACCGTACAGCAGCACCCCCTCTGTTTTCGACAGAGGGGGTGCTGCATTTATTGTCAAATGAGAAAGCCTCGGAGAAGGAGCGCCATCTGGTGATGCATGCGCTGTTCCAGATCGTAGGTTCCGTTGGAGATGCACCAGTCATAGCAGATGCCGCGCATGCACACGAACAAAAGCTCCGTGAGCTCCGCGGCAGAGTGCTCCGCGGAGAGCTCGCCTGCGCTCTGCGCTCCGGCAAGAAGCTCCTCAAGCTTCTGCTGCATCGGGCGGGTGCGCGTGAACCAGGTGTTTTCGGGATTATAGAGCACGCGCATCGCGTCAAGCCCCGTGTCCACGTTCAGCCGGGCATATTTATCGATGAACGCCGATACGCGCTCCATCCACGGCCGGGTGAGGAGTGCCTCGTCCTCGTGCTGCATGAGCTCATCGCCGGTCTCATACATCTCCCGCAGCACATCCGACTTCGTATCAAAATAGCGGTAAAACGATCCGATGGACACCCCCGCCCGCTCACAGATATCGCGGATCGTGACGCCCTGATAGCCCCGCTCCGTCATCGCGGCGATGGCTGCCGCCGCCAGACGCTGCCGGGTGCGGTCGGATTTCTTTTCTCGGTTCTTCCCGTCCATGCTCTTCTCCGTTTTGCTGTATTTTCCGGTTTATTATAGTGTATTCCTCTGAATTTCGCAAATCCTTTTCGTTTTTGTATTGACATTTCGAAAAATTCGTTTTATAGTTATACCAAAAAGTGAACATGTTCACTTTTTGGTATTCTTAAACACAACATAGGAGGGTGCAATGAAATATCCGGAGCTTTTTACGCCGGTCAGCATCGTCAGGGTACAGCTGAAAAACCGATTTGCCATGGCCCCGATGGGCCCGCTTGGTCTGGCGGACGCGCAGGGCGGCTTTAACCAGCGCGGCATTGATTACTACACCGAGCGCGCCAAG
>CAVEPP010000154.1:0-1249 GCA_963617605.1 Alloprevotella sp.
AGGGTGAGGCGATCAGCTGGCATCTCAAGGAGCTTTTGAAAATTCCCGACGAGAAGGCCCGCCGTGTCACCTTCAACGAGATCACCAAGAAGGTCGTGCAGGAGAGCATTGCCAATCCGCGCGACATCGATCAGGATCTGGTGGACGCGCAGCAGGCGCGCCGTATTCTGGACCGCATCGTCGGTTACAAGCTCAGCCCGCTTCTCTGGCGCAAGGTGCGCCGGGGGCTTTCCGCAGGACGCGTGCAGTCCGTCGCCATCCGTATGGTCGTGGACCGGGAAAACGAGATCCGCGCTTTCCAGCCGGAGGAATACTGGTATCTGGACGCCCATCTCGACCGTGCCGGGAAGAAGGGCGGCTTTGTCGCCCGCTATTACGGCACGGCGGACAAGAAAAAAGAACTTCACAGCGAAAAGGAAGTGGAGGATGTCATCGCCGCCGTGGAAAAGGCGGCGTGGGAGATCGGCTCTGTCAAGCGCGGCGAGCGCCAGCGCAGCCCGTCGCCCCCGTTCATCACCTCCACGCTGCAGCAGGAGGCAAGCCGCCGTCTGGGGCTCACGCCGCGGCGCACGATGAGCATCGCGCAGCAGCTCTACGAAGGCGTGGATATCACCGGCGAGGGAACGGTCGGTCTCATCACATACATGCGTACCGACTCTCTGCGCCTCTCCGAGGAAGCCATGGCCGCCGCCGGAAGCTTTATCCGCAGCTTTTACGGCGAGGAGTATTATTACGGCAAGCCCCGCCGCTATAAGACCAAGGCGGGCGCGCAGGACGCGCACGAAGCCATCCGCCCGAGCAATGTGTATCTCACGCCGGAGCGTGTGAAAAAGGATCTGACGGCGGAGCAGTACCGTCTGTACCGGCTGATCTGGGGCCGCTTCACGGCGAGCCAGATGGCAAACGCCGTTTACGATAATGTGGTGATCGACGCGCTCAGCGCCGGACACTGCTTCAAGGCGAACCATTCCTCGCTCCGCTTTCCGGGGTATACTGCGGTATACGAGGATCCGAACGAGGATGAGGAGACCGGCGGAAAAAAGCCGCTGCCCGATCTTTCCGAGGGCGAGAGCGTAACGCTCAAGAAGCTCGACAAGGAACAGCGCTTTACCGAGCCTCCGGCGCGCTACACGGAAGCAACGCTCATCCGTGCCATGGAGGAAAAGGGCATCGGCCGCCCGAGCACGTATGCTCCGACCATCAGCACCATCACCGGGCGCGAGTATGTCGCCAAGGAAGGGAAATACCT
>CAVEPP010000154.1:1259-4981 GCA_963617605.1 Alloprevotella sp.
CGGCGAAGTCGTCACGGGACTTATGGAGGGGCGTTTCCCGGATATTGTCGATCTCAAGTTCACCGCGCATATGGAAGATCGGCTCGACGAGATCGAAAACGGCAAGATCGACTGGAAAGACGTCCTGGAGGACTTTTACGGCGATTTTGATAAAGAGCTGACCGATGCCGAGAAAGCGCTCGAAGGCGTGCACATCAAAGTCCCCGACGAGGTATCCGACGAGGTGTGCGACAAGTGCGGCCGGCATCTTGTTGTGAAGAGCGGACGGTTCGGCCGCTTCCTTGCCTGCCCGGGATTCCCGGAGTGCAACTTCACGAAACCCATCGTCATTGAAATGCCCGGCCGGTGCCCGAAGTGCGGCGGACGCATCTTCAAGCGCACATCCAAGAAAGGCTATACGTATTATGCCTGTGAGCGCGGCGCGGACTGCGGTTTTATGACGTGGGATGTTCCGGTCAAGGACGTTTGCCCGTCCTGTGGCAAAACGCTCTTCAAGCTCTCTGGCAAGGGCGCGAGAAAGCCGTTCTGCGTCAATCCCGAGTGCGATATGTTCGTGCCGGAGGAGAAACGCGGCTACCGCCGCAAGGCCGCCGCGGAGAAGACGGTCGAAAAGCCGAAGGAAGAGCCTTCGGAAAAGAAAGAAACACCGAAAGAGGATAAATGAACGCTGTAACGGTTGTCGGCGCCGGACTTGCCGGTTCCGAAGCGGCTTATCAGCTCGCCATCCGGGGCATCCCGGTGCGGCTGATCGAAATGAAGCCGAAAAAGATGACCCCGGCACACGTCTCTCCGTACTTTGCGGAGCTCGTGTGCTCCAACTCGCTGCGCAGCGACGAGCTTACCAACGCTGTGGGACTTCTCAAAGAAGAGCTGCGGCGGCTCGGCAGCATTGTGATGCGCTGTGCGGATGAGCACCGCGTGGCCGCCGGCGGCGCACTGGCGGTGGATCGAGAGGGCTTTGCCCGCGCTGTGACCGAAGCTGTCCGTGCTCTGCCCAATGTAGAGATCGTTGAGGAAGAGGCCGTGGACATCCCCGACGGGGAAGTCATCATCGCAAGCGGCCCGCTCACCTCGGATGCGCTCGCGGAGAACATTCTTCGGCGTACCGGCAGCGAGGGACTGCATTTTTATGACGCGGTCGCGCCGATCGTATCGCTGGATTCCGTCGATATGGAAAGTGCGTTCCGTGCCTCCCGGTACGACAAGGGAACCGCAGATTATGTAAACTGCCCGATGACGGAGGAAGAATACACCACATTCTGGAAGGAGCTTACGACCGCCCGCGAAGCGGCGGTCCACGGCTTTGACGACGGCGGTGTGTTTGAAGGCTGTATGCCGGTCGAGGTCATGGCGCGCCGCGGCTTTGATACGCTGCGCTACGGGCCGATGAAGCCGGTCGGGCTGCGCGATCCGCACACAGGGCGCGAGCCCTATGCCGTGGTGCAGCTCCGGCAGGACAATGCCGACGGTACGCTCTATAATCTCGTCGGCTTCCAGACGCATCTGGCGTTCCCGGAACAGCGACGGGTGTTTTCGATGATCCCGGCGCTGCGCGAAGCGGAGTTTGTCCGCTACGGTGTGATGCATCGGAACACATACCTGCAATCCCCCGGAAAGCTGGATCGTTATTACCGGCTGATCGCCGAGCCGCGTATTGCCTTCGCCGGACAGATCACCGGCGTAGAGGGATATGTGGAATCCTGCGCCTCCGGTATGCTCGCCTCACTTGAAATGGCGGCGCGGCTGCTGAATCTGCCGCCGGTCGATTTTTCGCAGGAGACGGCCATCGGCGCACTGGGACTTTATATCTCCCATGGCAGCATCGGCGATTTTCAGCCGATGAACATCAATTTCGGCATCATCTCCCCGCTGACCTACCGGGTCAAGGGGAAAAGAAATAAAAATGCGGAGATCTCAGCCCGTTCGCTGGCGCAGATCGACGAGCTGGTGAAAGGAGACCTTTGGAATGCGTATTCTCATTGACGCCATGGGCGGCGATAACGCCCCCGGCGAGATCGTCCGCGGCGCGGTGGAAGCCTCGCGCGAGTTTCATGTAGATGTGGCGCTTGTGGGCCGAGAGGCGGAGATCCTTGCCTGTCTGAACGAGATGAGCGTTTCGCCCGGCGAACATATTCAGGTTGTGAACGCGCCGGATGTCATTTCGATGGAGGATGACCCGAGCACCGCTACGCGCAAAAAGCCGGAGTCTTCGATGGCGGTTGCGCTCCAGATGCTCCACCGAGGCGAGGGCGATGCCGTCATTTCCGCCGGGAGCACCGGCGCTCTTCTGAGCGGCGCTACGCTCACGGTGCGGCGCATCCGCGGTATCCGCCGCGCCTGCTTCGGCCCGGTGATCCCGAACGGCGGCAAGGGCACGCTTCTGATCGACTGCGGCGCAAATGTGGAGTGCACGGCGGAATATCTGCTGCAGTTTGCCTATATGGGTAAGTTCTACACGCACGATCTTCTCGGGTGCGAAGATCCCCGCATCGGTCTTTTGAACATCGGCGCGGAGGAGACAAAGGGGACGGAGCTCCAGAAACAGACCTATGCTCTTCTGAAGGAAGCTCACGAAGCCGGACGGCTCAATTTTGTCGGCAACGTGGAAGCGCGCGACGTTTTCTCCGGAAACGTGGATGTCCTTGTGTGCGACGGCTTCTCCGGAAACGTGCTTCTCAAGTGCATTGAGGGCACGGCCATGATGCTTATGAAGCGGCTCAAAGGCATTTTCTATAAAAACACCGCCAACAAGCTCGCGGCGGCCGTCCTCAAAAAGGACGTGTATGCGCTCAAGTCGCTCTTTGATCCGAGCGAGGTCGGCGGCACAGCGCTGCTCGGCATTTCCAAGCCCGTCATTAAGGCGCACGGCTCTTCGGATGCACGCGCCATCCGCAGCGCGGTCCGGCAGGCAATCACATTCATCGATTCTGACGTGATCGGCAGTATCGAGAAGAATGTTGCATATATGCGTATTTCACCGAATGAAGGAGAATAAAAAGACATGGTACTCGAACAAATCATCAAAATGGTCGCCGAGCAGTTTATGATCGACGAAAACGAAATCAGCGCGGACACGTCTTTTGTGGACGATCTGGGTGCGGACTCTCTCGATGTCGTGGAGCTCACGATGGCGCTGGAAGAGACGTTCTCTCTGCCCGACACGCCGGAAGACGAGCTGACCAACATCCACACCGTCGGCGATCTGGCCGACTATGTGTCCCGCGCAACGCAGGAATAAGCGTATGACCGCTCTGGAAGAGAGACTGGGCTATTCGTTCCGGAACAGGGCGCTGCTCGAAACGGCGGTGACGCACAGCTCTTATGCAAACGAAAACCGCGCTTCCGGCATCGTCTGCAACGAACGGCTGGAATTTTTGGGCGATTCCGTTCTCGGCGTTACGGTCGCGGATTTCCTGTACCGGCATTTTCCCGATATGCCGGAGGGACGCATGACGCGGCTCCGCGCGGAGCTCGTCTGCGAACAGTCGCTTCACCGCGTGGCGCTGGAGCTGCATCTGGGCGACTATCTCCGTCTCGGCAAGGGCGAGGAGCACAATGGCGGGCGGGAGCGCGCGTCGATCCTTTCCGATGCCGTGGAAGCGGTCATTGCCGCCATGTATCTCGATGCCGGCATGGAAACGGCGGTGAGATTCATCCACCGCTGTCTTCTGGACGATGTCCGCGCCATCGAAACGCCGTCCTTCACCGATTATAAAACCGCC
>CAVEPP010000155.1:0-4960 GCA_963617605.1 Alloprevotella sp.
GGACAGTATTCACTTGTCCCTCCGTAAAAAACCTTCATAACCCTCGGCAGGTTTCCGCGAATTACTTGCGGATACCCAGTTTCGCGATAATGGCGCGGTAGCGCTCGATGTCCTTGCGGGACAGGTACTCCAGCAGACGGCGGCGCTTGCCGACCATCTTGTACATACCCAGACGGCTGTGGTCGTCGTTGGGGTGCTTCTTGAGGTGCTCGGTGAGCTGACGGATGCGCTCGGTGAGGATGGCGATCTGGACTTCCGGAGAACCGGTGTCGCCCTCGTGGGTCTTGTTGGCGTCGATAACGACGGTCTTCTGGTCTTTCGTGATCATAGTAACTTCGATCCTTTCGTATTTTTCGCTTCCCGCGCGGCTAAGTATCGGCTGAAAGGCGGCCGGAAACTGAGCGCGGCGGTCAAACGCTTGATTATCCTACCATATTCCCCGCCGCTTGTAAAGCATAAAATCATGGAAAAGTATCGCTTCGCGGAAAAAAGAGCGTAACGGCGAGCCCGCCGGGGCCTGAGGATTCTTCTGCATCCGTGCATTCGCCCGCATCGAGCAGACGGCGCACCTCCGCGAGCAGCGCGCCGAGCTCCGCCGTCTCCGGCGGACGGAGCAGCGTCTCCACATACCCTTCCGTCTCCGCAACACTCATGCGCTGCTGCAAAACAACGCGCAGCGCCGCCTGACGCCGCTCGGCGTCCCCGAGACGGAGCAGAGCTCTCGCGTGGCGCTCCGAAAGTCCGGCCTCCTGCATGGCGCGGCGCTCTCCGTCCGTAAGGCGCAGCAGCCGCAGGCGGTTTGCCACCGACGACTGCGATCTTCCGAGCCGTACCGCGCATTCCGACTGCGTTATACCGCAAAGACGTATATACTCCCGGAGAAGAGGCGCGTCCTCCCAGACGCTGAGCGTGCGCGAGCAGAGCAACCGGAGAGCTTCCTCCTGCGTGAGTTTCCTGTTCAAGCGCGCCGCCCCTCTCGTGTCCGTATGCTTTCAGTATAGGCGTGCCGGCGTGCGGATGCGGACGAAAGTTGACATAACGCAAAATAGTTTACATAACACAAATTGACAGAAAAAGCGGATTATGATATTTTAATAAGAACGAAAGGAGCATTGGTATGAAAAAATCCATTCGGGCCGCGGCAGCGGCTCTACTGATACCGATCCTGATCACGCTTACCGGCTGTTCGCTGACGGTAGACGGCGTTATGAGCGTGATCGCGCCGACCGAAACGCCCGTCCCCGGTTCGGATCTCGTGTTTTCCGACCAGCCCGAGGCGACGCCGGAGCCGAAACAGATCACCTATGAAAAAATGGACGGCGTGTTCAGCCCGTTCTTCGCCGAGACGGACGGCGACAAGGCCGTCGCCGGGATGACGCAGCTCTCGCTGCGCGCCGTGGAGGGCAACCGCGCCCCCGCCGAGATCACCCGCACGACCGCTTCGGACGGAACGGCATCCGTTACGATCCGTCTCCAGAAGGGCCTCCGCTGCGCCGACGGCGTGGACCTGACGGCGGACGATCTTCTCTTTACGTATTATGTCCTCATGGATGAGAGCTATAACGGCCCCTACACGATCAATCAGCTGCCCATTGACGGGATCGCTCTCTACTGGAACGGCATGGATTCGGATATGTACGGCAAGTACATGATGATCTATGACGAGATCTACAATGGCGGCAAGTACGAGTCCGACCTCGAGAAGGCCGTGGAGGACGCCAAACGTGCCGCGCTCGAAAAGGGCGTGAGCGAGGCGAACGTGGAAAACGACGCCGACGTCGTCAAGGCACAGCAGGCGCTCGACGAGTACGACACCGTCCGCGCCGATGAGATCCGCGACGCGATCGACAACGCCTGGCGCAACGACGCGCAGACGCTCGTGGATTATACGATCGAAAACTACAGCGGCACGATCGCGCTTCGCACGCCGTATACGCGCGAGGAAGTGCTTGCCAACACCGGCCTGCAGGTGGCCTATACGATGCTCGACCGCGGCTTCGGCAAATTCACCGACGACGGCGGCTTCACCTCGACCAGCGGCAAGACCTGGGATCTCACTTCGACGTTCCCGATGGCGGAGGATCTCTATAACGAGATGTTCGAGGCCTACGACGGCGATGTGGCGCAATACTGGAGCATCGAGGGCATCGGCCGGGCGGATATCCTTACCGCCGTGCAGAATCGGCTCGTGCGCGAATGGGCGCCGCTGGATGATGACTGGCGCGGCGGCGTGCAGAGCGTGTCCGGCGTGGAAAAGGTCGATGATCTCACGGTCCGCATCTCGCTTACCCGCTGCGACGATGCCATTCTCAAAACACTCACCGAGATCCCCGTCGTTCCGCTGCACGTTTACGGCGACGTGAGCCTCTTCGATCCGGACAACGGCTCCTTCGGCTTCACGAAGGGTGATCTCTCCTCCGTGCGCGCGAACAACGGCAAGGCGGTCGGCGCGGGCGAATATGCCTACCGTGAGACCGATCTGCGCACCGTATACCTTGATGCGAACGAGAATTATTGGCTCGGCGTGTCCGATGTGCCGGAAGTCATCCTCTCCAAAGCGGAGTAAAACACGATATAACGAAAAGCGTTCCGGAAAGTTTTCGGAACGCTTTTTCAAATTGTTAAAAAGCCTCGCAGAGTTTGCGCCCGCAGGCGCAAATAGAGTCCTAATCATTTTCTCCGGCGACATGTGCGTCGGAGAAAATACATTTCGGCTCGCAAACGTGCGAGCGTAAGCGAGTGCGCTGCGGCGAGCCGCAGCCTTTTCAAACGAGAGCCCAGCGTAGCGGGTCTCGTTTGAGAGCTTGTCAAAAACACTTTTTTGACAAGCTCAAATGTCCGCGGGGAAAGCCCCGCGGACATTTTTCAGTATATGGCGATATAGGCTGTGTGGTTCCGGAATACGATCTGTTCTTCGGGGAGAAAGTGATCCCAGTCCTTTCCGGCGAAGAACTCCTCCCACACATCCGGATCCATATCCGCTTTCTGGTAATCCGTGTGATTGGCATAGTTGATCAGCGGAACATTGGACCAGCTCCGGAGAATGTTGCGCGTATTCAGATCATAGCTCACATAATCGATCCCGTCGTACGACCATGTTGCATGTTCGTCCCAGGCGAGAGCCACATGGGTTATCTTGTCCCCGCTTTTTTCGGAATAATCGGCAATATAGTTGTTTATGGCTTCTGCGTAGGCGGTATCCAGATCATCCATGGCGAGATGATTGGAGAAAATATCTTCCATCAGCAAGCTGTTGCCAAGCAGGAAAACCAGAGCGAGAGAGGCGGCGATGCGCCGCTCCGGCAGGGATATCGGCTCGACGGAGAAAAGCGCGATGATCCAGAACGAAAAAACTGCGAACAGGGGAACGAGTGTGCGATGGCTTACCCAGAAGTCGGCGGCAACAAGGTGGGGAATGAAGCTCCCTGCGTAGATGCACAGCGAGAACACGACCGCCAACAAAACCGTTGAACGGGGGACACGCCGCCGGATGGCAGCATAGAGGAAGAGACCGGCGGCACAGAGAAAGAATACCGGCAGAAGATACGCAGGGAAGATGCCATAGCCGTGCCATATCTCCGGCTGCTTTGCAATAAGGGCGCGAATATTGCTCAAAATGGTGGAAAGATCCAGCGCGGCGCCGCGTTCTGTCGGCGGCATAAGGTGCGTCCACGTCAGCAGCTTGACGATGAAAAGATTGGCTGCGCAGCCCAAAGCGCCAAGCGCAAGGCCGCCGCCGGCGAGGAGGAGCTTTTTGCGGACGTCCGCTTTTTCAATAAAGACAAAGAGGAGCAAAAGTCCGACGTAGATGCCGATGGAGACCTGATATGTTCCGAGCGAAAGCGTCAATGCCAAAAATGAGGCGGTGATGTGCCGCAGGATCTCGGCTTTTTTGGCGGAGGCGACGCGGCGATAGGCGAGAACAGACCATACGGCGCAGGCAATGCTGACGGCATACATCAGCATACATTCGCCGAATATATACCATTCTGCCAGAAAAGCGTTATGGAACAAAAGAAGCATCGCGGCATCCGTACCGGCAAGCGCGAGGACGTCTTCGCGCCCGATGATTTGAACGGCGCGGCATGCAAGGAGCGCAGCGAGAGCCGCAGCCGTCAGCAGAAAAAGAAGCACAAGCACGCTCTGCGATCTTGCCACGTTGATACCAACTGCGGCAAGAAGTTTGGAAATGAGGGCAGTTATAAATCGTCCGTTTCGCAGATGAGATGAAACATCATTGTCTGTCATATTCCACATGCCGTGCGTGTCAGGACTGAAATGCAGATTCAGCATCAGACCGCACGTGAGAAAAACGATAAGCACATTTACGAAAAAGAGGATAAGCCCTTTTCGTTGAAACGCCTGTTTCTTCACGTTCTGTTACCTCTTTTTCCCAAACAGCTTAAACCGGAACCACGCGGCAATGTATTGGAAAATATACCGGAAGCCGATGCCGCCGTTTTGATACAGCGACAGCGTCGCATCGGGAAGGCCGTTCAGCAGCGATGTATATTCGGTTTGAAGCTTTGTGCGTTCCGCGCGCAGTGTCTCGGCTTCCGCGCACTTTTCCCTATATTGCGTTTCAACCCACAGCTTCCCCTGCCAAACCTCCAGCATTTCGTGCTGCTGCGCTTCGTATAGATGGTAAAGCGCATAGGAATCTCCGGCAAGGCGGTCAAACGGTTCAAGCTCGGCGGCGAGGACGGCACGCGCTTTCGCAGCTTCCGGATCACGGACAAGATTTTCAAAAATGCTCTCCAGCTTTCGAATCATGATCTGGGAGGAAAAACCGTTCTCGATCCGCCGGCGGCATGCAAGACACATCTGCGCGCAGCTCTCCGGATCGCCGAGCAGCTCCAGAATTGCGTCGGCGTACTGCTCGATCTCTCTTGCGGAATAATTGCGGCTGTCCAGCTCCGCGGCCTCGTCCTGCCAAAGCGGAAGAATACGGCCGACGGAA
>CAVEPP010000156.1:0-4884 GCA_963617605.1 Alloprevotella sp.
ATATTATAGCACGAAAGAGACATTTATTCAATTTGAAAATGGTTCTTAGAACATAGGTGCCCCCAGATAAGAACAAAATTTTGAAATCTAATGTTTAGCGACGGCTATCCAACAGCCGCTGCTAATGCCAGGCAAACAGTCTCTAATTTACGGCAACAAGGTCTTCCCAGCATGGATGATACAGATGAGAGGAACCGTTGGCTTTGCCAGAAATGTCTGACTTTTTCAAATGTCTATGAATGCTTAGCACATTGGTGCTATCGAACGAGAACCGACTGTTCGCACTATGCGAAAGGAAGCCCACGCCTCTATAGGCGGGGGAGGATGTCACCCAGCTTACAATGAACAACGGTCAATCAGCCGCAGCACGCTCTGGCGGATGCTCAAATAACTCTCAATATGGCAAAAGCCCCGCCGGTCGGAAAATTTCCTGACCCGCGGGGCTTTTTCGGCTCTGCGCTTTATTTCTCTTTTTTCTTGAAGATGAAGAACTTACTGAAAATGTAATTGAGGATGACGACGATGACGTTGGACGCAAGCTTCATCACCATATCGTTCCAGCCGAGCAGATCGACGCACAGGTACATGATGAGCATATCGAGAAGTCCCGTGCCGAGACGCGCGCCGAAAAACGCGGCGAACTCTTTTCCGATCTCCTTTGCCCCTCTCGCCTCACTGTGAAACACCCAGCGGCGATTCGTCACATACGCAAACAGCACGCTCAAAAGCCACGCCGCGGCGGTGCTGACCACGGTGCCGCAGCCGAGCGGATGCGCGAACAGCCAGTAGGAGACATAGTTTACGATCGTCGTCAGCACGCCGAAGATCACGTAGGGGACGAGATCCTTGTACTTCTCATAGAGAGCCTTCAGCTTTTCGTTCACTTTCTCACCTCAAAATTCGATCGTGCGCGGCGCTTCCTCCGGGTCGTGCCCGAAGAGGACGGCGGCGCAGTCCTTCTCGCGGCTCACCTCCGTGAGCCAAGCGAGCGAGCGCTTCTGAAATTCGTGGTTGAATCCCGCGAGCGGTACGTTCTCCGTGCCGAGCACATCCCGGCACACCGCAATGGACGACTGCACGAGCACAAATTTCCCGCTCGGGGAATTTACGCGCAGGACGCATGCGCCCTCGGTATACCCCGGCGTGCTGATGCAGAGGATGCTCCCGTCGCCGAGCAGGTCCCACGTCCGGCGAAACGGTCCGTCCGGCACGCCGCGGTAATAGAACGGCTTTATGGGCAGATGCTCCCAGAGCGAGCGCGGCTGCCGCAGCGCGTACACCGTGCGCGGCGTCCAGTACTTCTCCTGCTCCGGCAGCTCGATGCGCGGCGCGTCCCGCACCTCGTCCACCCCCGCAACATGGTCCGGCTCCAGCGACGTGAGCAGCACCGTTTCCAGCCCGGCAGGGGAGAGGCCAAGACGTTCGAGCTGCTCGCGCACGCTCCATCCCGGCGGCGTGACCGGCTGCCAGTAGGCGCACAGGCGCGGCGGGAGCTTGGCGCGCGCCGCGGCGTGGTCGTATACGCCTGCGGGGCTGATCGCGCGGCCCCAGCCGGTATCGACAAGCACCGGCTTATGGTTCGGTGTCTCAATGAGAAACGCGCTCACCGGCAGCTCCACGCGGCCGCGCCGGACGTACCGTTTCGGCACGCCCGGATATGCCGCCGCCGGGGGAGTCATCGTCCCGCAGCGCAGGATGCGGATGCGGACGGTGTTTTTCATAGCCTTTTTCCGTTGAATATTTGGAAATTACTTCTTTTCCAGGTGATCCTTGCCGCCCATGTAGGGACGCAGGACCTCGGGGATATCGACGCTGCCGTCGGCGTGCAGGTGGTTCTCGAGGAACGCGATGAGCATGCGCGGGGGCGCGACGACGGTGTTGTTGAGCGTATGGGCGAGATAGAGCTTGCCGTCCTCGCCGCGGACACGGATCTTCAGACGGCGCGCCTGCGCATCGCCGAGATTCGAGCAGGAGCAGACCTCAAAGTACTTCTGCTGGCGCGGGCTCCACGCTTCGATATCGCAGCTCTTCACCTTGAGATCGGCAAGGTCGCCCGAGCAGCACTCGAGCTGCCGCACCGGGATCTCCAGCGAGCGGAACAGCTCCACGCTGTAGCGCCACATCTTCTCGTACCAGTCCATGCTTTCTTCGGGCTTGCAGACGACGATCATCTCCTGCTTTTCAAACTGGTGGATGCGGTAGACGCCGCGCTCTTCGATGCCGTGCGCGCCCTTCTCCTTGCGGAAGCAGGGGGAGTAGCTCGTGTAGGTGATGGGGAGCTCCTTTTCGGGGACGATGCGGTCGATGAACGAGCCGATCATGGAGTGCTCGCTCGTGCCGATGAGATAGAGATCCTCGCCCTCGATCTTGTACATCATGGCGTCCATATCGGTCTGGGACATGACGCCTTGCACCACATCGCCGTGGATCATGTACGGGGGGATGTAGTACACGAAGCCCTTATCGATCATGAAGTCGCGGGCATAGGCCAGCACCGCGGAGTGCAGGCGGGCGATATCGCCGCGGAGATAGTAAAAGCCGTTGCCGGAGACGCGGCGCGCCGCGTCCAGATCAACGCCGTTGAAGCTCTCCATGATCTCCGTGTGGTAGGGGATTTCAAAGTCGGGCACGGTCGCCTCGCCGAAGCGCTGCACTTCGACGTTATAGCTGTCGTCCGGGCCGATGGGAACGCTCGGATCGATCATCTGCGGGATGACCATCATGCGCTCTTTCAGCTCGGCCTCGTATTCCGGTTCGAGTTTTTCGAGCTCGGCCAGACGCGCGGCCTCGCGTGCGACCTCGGCCTTGACGCTCTCGGCTTCTTCCAGCTTGGTGGGGTCCTTCTTCGCCTGGCCCATCAGCATGCCGATCTTCTTGGAAAGGGCGTTGCGGTTGGCGCGAAGCTCGTTCGCCTCGGTCTTCGCCGCGCGCAGCTTTTCGTCCAGCTCCAGCACCTCGTCCACGAGAGGGAGCTTCTTGTCCTGGAACTTCTTGCGGATGTTCTCGCGCACGAGCTCCGGATTTTCACGGATAAAACGAATGTCCAGCATGATATATTCTCCTCAAAATTATTTCTTTTTCCAGGGCTTGTCCATTTTCTTCAACGCTTCCATCAGCGCCTCGCGGTCGTCCGCGGAATAGAACTCCAGCGCGATGCGCCCCTTTTTCTGCCCGCCCTGGAATTTGACGCCGCGGCCCAGCGCGTCGCTGAGCACCTTTTCCGCCTCGCGGACATAATCTACGACCGGCGGTTTTTTCTCTTCCTTCTCCGGCTGCTCCGCCTGCCGGAGAAGGGAAGCGACGAGCGTTTCCGTCTGCCGGACGCTCAATCCGCGGGATTCGACCTCCGCGGCGGCCTTTTCGCGCAGCGTCTCAGTCTTGAGCGGCAGGAGCGCCCGCGCGTGTCCGGCGGAGAGCTTTCCGGAGGACACCTTCTTCTGCAGCGTTTCGCCGAGAGACAAAAGCCGCAGCGCGTTTGTGACCGCCGGGCGCGACTTCTGCACGCGCGAGGCGACCTGCTCCTGCGTGAGACCGTAATCGTCCATGAGCTTTTTATAGCCCGCAGCCTCTTCCATGGGGTTTAAGTCCTCGCGCTGAAGGTTCTCCACGAGCGCGAGCTCCATGGCAAGCTTGTCGTCCGCTTCCAGAATGCGCACCGGCACTTCCTTGAGCCCCGCGGCGCGGGACGCGCGCCAGCGGCGCTCGCCGGCGATGATCTGGTAGTACCCTTTGTCCAGCGGGCGCACCGTGATCGGCTGGATCAGCCCGTATTCGCGGATGGACGCCGCCAGCTCCTCGATCGCCGCGGGGTCGAACTCCCGGCGCGGCTGATCCTTGCGCGGTTCGACCCGCGAGATCGGCAGGGTCTGCACCGTTTCGTTTTCGAGGACGTTTTCCTCCTCGCCGAACAGGGCGGAAAGCCCGGTCCCGAGCCGTGATGTCTTCTCTTTTGCCATCTTCATCCCTGCCTCTGCAAAAATTCTTCGGCGGCGGCGAGATACGCTCGCGCGCCCTTCGACCCGGCGTCATACTCCGTGATCGGACGACCGTGGCTCGGCGCCTCGGCCAAGCGGACGTTCCGCGGGATGACCGTGTCGTACACCCGCGCGCCGAAATACCGCCGCAGCTCTTCGGCCACTTGTGTGGAGAAGTTCAGGCGGTTATCGTACATCGTGAGCAGTATGCCCTCAATATAGAGGTTTTTGTTCAGCCGCCGGTTGGCGATCTTCACCGAGGTCGTGAGATCGGCCACGCCCTCCATCGCGTAATACTCGCACTGCAGCGGCACGAGCAGGCTGTCCGCCGCGGTAAAGGCGTTGAGCGTCAGAATGCCCAGCGACGGCGGGCAATCAATAAATATGTAGTCGAAGTCATCCCGGATTGTGTCGATCGCTTCGCGCAGGCGGTATTCGCGCCGCTCCACGTTGGCGAGCTCGACCTCCGCGCCCGAAAGATCGGTGTTCGACGGCAGCACCCAGCCATACGGCAGACGGATGACGGCGTCCTCTGCGCTTGCGCTGCCCATCACGACGTCGTATGCCGTCGGGTTGCTGCGCTTGGATACGCCCATACCGGACGTGCTGTTGCCCTGCGGGTCGAAGTCCACAAGCAGCGTTTTCTTTCCCAGTCTCGCCAGCGCCGCTGTGAGATTCACGCTCGTTGTCGTTTTGCCGACGCCGCCCTTCTGGTTGGCGACGGCGATCACCTTGCCCATTTCTTTGCCCCCTTTTGGCTTTTGTACGGGGGACTCCTTCCGTCCCGGCGCGCCGCGCCGGGCCACCTCCCTCGGAGAGGGAGGCAATTGGCTCCCTCTTTGAGGGAGCTGGCTCGCCATAGGCGAGACTGAGGGAGTTTTACCGTCTCTTTTATAGCACCGTTTATTAT
>CAVEPP010000157.1:0-4872 GCA_963617605.1 Alloprevotella sp.
CTTTGCCCTTATAGGGCTTGTGCAAGCCACCGGCTACGCCGGTGGTCTTGACTTCATTGCGATTATTTTGCTTTATGGAAAATACGAAATTCCGACCGCTCCTCCATCTCGTAGCCGAGCGAGAGCAGCTTTTGCGTCATGTCCTCCTCGTCCTGGTACGTGAACACCCAGACGGGCGGATCGGTCTCGAGCATCTCGTCGATCTCCGGCGCGATCTGCGGGTCGGATTCTTCCATCCATTCCTGCAGGGCGAAATACCGGAAGCAGGGGAGAAGGTCGGCGTAGAGATAGTCCTGCGCGATCACGTTATAGCCCCACACGCTGTCGCGGTCGGTGGGGATGGCTTCGGAGAGTGCCGCGCCGCGCGCCGGGAATTTGTCGAGCTGGTGCATGCAGGTGAAATAGACCACCTTGCCGCTCTGCCGCACGACCTGCGGGGCGAACGGGAGAACGCAGAGAAGAAGCGCCGCGGTAAGTACAGCGCGCGCCCTGCGCCGGCTTTCGGGCGCGGTGCGCTGCGCCCAGTCGATCGCGGCGATCAGTATTGCGATGATGCCGGGCGCGAGATTCAGAAAATAGTGGCGGTAGGTATAGCCGAACGCCATCGTAACGGCGCCGACGGCGGCATAGCAGCCGAGAAGCGTAAACGTGCGGAAATCGAGCGTGCCGCAGCGCGTGAGCGGCCGGTAGGCGGCGAGGAAGAAGGGTACAAACAGCACGCTCCCGATGATCGAGAGCCATCCGATAAGCCCTCTTGCCGCCGCGCCGCCGGTGGCATAGAAGAAGTTGTGCGTGATGCTCGCGTAAATGAAGAGATCAAACGCGCCAACCCGCAGAAAATAGAGACAGATCGGAACGACAACGACCGCCGCGCCGAGCAGCACGAAGAGCGCGTGCAGCAGAAGCTGCCCTACCTTCTTTTCCCGGCAGAACAAAAGGATGTATGCAAGGATCAGTCCGCAGACCGGGGCGGCGTTCGTAACGCGGAACATTAAGAGCACGCCGAGACATACGCCGTAGAGCAGGCTGTACCATTTGGGGTGCGCGGTGAGGCTCGCGCCGTTTTTGAGAAACCGGAGCGAAAGATAGAGCGGCAGCAGCAGAAAGAGCTGCGACCATTCCTCCGTCATATTCCCGTCCTGCACGGTGCCGACGTAAAGAAAGAGGTACGCCGCGACCACGCCGAGCGAAGCGCCGCTGCGCAGCCAGAGCCGCGCAAGTCTGTAGAGAAGGATGCACATCACGGTCAGATTGGCGATCTGCATGAGGAAAATGCCGTATCGGTCGCCGGTGAGCAGATAGCCGAGCGCGTTCACATAGAAGATCATCGGGCCCTTCTGGTCGTAGAGGTCAAGGTAGGGGATCTTCCCCTGCGTGACGCCCTTTCCCAGCAGAAGGAAAAAAGCGCTGTCGTTGCCGTAATAGCGGTTGATGGGTGTGGTGAAGACGGAAAAGACCATCACCACCGCCGCGGAAAGGACGAGACACACAAGCGCCTGACGCCAGAGCGCGCCGTCCGTCCATTCGGCAAAGCGCAGATAGAAATTATTCTTTTTTGTCAGCGGCGTTTCGCTGACGGGGTGGGTCTCAGCTTCGGATCGATTCATCCCGGTATTGCACTCCCCAACTGTATTACGATTTAAATTTCAGCGCGGTGTTGATCTCCCGGAGCGTCTCCTCCGGAATTTTCAGCACCTCGCGGTCGTAGGTCATGAGACCGTTGAGTTCTTCTTCCACGTCGGTGATCTGTGTGTATACCGCTGCGGTCAACCCCTCGGCGCGGATGTGCGGCAGCACCTGCCCCAGCATGAGCTTTTCATAGTCATGCGTGAGCGCTGCGGCGTCGCGGCAGATGCGGTAGCCGAACACCTTGTCCGTCCAGCGGTGGCCGTCCACGGCGAGAATGTATCCGCCATACTCCGTGAGCGCGAGCGCACGGCCGTCATTCTTGAGCTTCACGGGGCGGAAATAGATGTGGCGGCTCTTCATTTCCTCATAGCCCTGATCCTGCCAGCCGCTCGCGTGGTCGATGAAGCGCGTGGGATCGAGCTTTTTGAGCTCGTTTGCCATTTCCAACGCGTCAAACTGGCCCCAGCCCTCGTTGAACACCGTCCAGAGCGCGATGCACGGGCAGTTATAGAGAAGCCGCACCGTGTCCGCCATCTCGCGGCGAAACCGCGCACGGGAGAGCATCCCGTTCCGGCCATAGGGCTTTGCGTCTCGGTCCGGAAGATCGACCTTGCCGAGCGTCGGCAGCGCGGAAACGTGGAGAAAGCTGTATGGCTGCCCGCCGGACACCATGTCCTGCCAGACAATCATGCCGAGCCTGTCGCAGTGATAGTACCAGCGCAGCGGCTCGATCTTTATGTGCTTGCGCAGCATGTTGAAGCCGCAGCGCTTCATGGTTTCAATGTCGTTCACCATCGCCTCGTCCGAGGGCGGCGTGAGCAGCCCGTCCGGGTAATACCCCTGATCGAGCAGGCCGTTGTGGAAGAGGGGGGCGTTGTTCAGACCGAACACCTTGTGGCCATTGTGCTCCACATACGAAAATTTACGCATGGCAAAGTAGCTCTCCACACGGTCCTCGCCGCAGGTGATGTCCAGCGTGTAGAGATAGGGATCGTCCGGCGTCCAGGCGTGGAAGCCGGGGAGCGGAATAACGCACACACCGCCCTTTGCCCAGCTCCCGGCAACGAAAGAGCCGTCCGCAGCGCGCACATCGCACGTGATGGCGGCGCTCTCACCCGCGGTCTCCAGCTCGATGCGCACGCGCGCATCGTCAAACTCCGGCGTAATGCGAAGGCTCTTTACATAGACCTCCGGTACACTCTCGATCCATACCGTCTGCCATATGCCGCTCTGCGCGGTGTACCACATGCCGCCGCGCTTATAGCGCTGCTTGCCGTAGGCGAACGTGGGATCGTCGGCGTTGTCGCGCACCGTCACGCGGAGAATGTTTTCCCCTTCGCACAGAAGGCTTGTGATGTCCGCAGAAAACGGCCAGTAGCCGCCGGAGTGCTTCACGGCGGAGACGCCGTTTACAAACACCTCCGCGATCTGATCCACCGCGCCGAAGTGCAGCAGCACACGGTTCTTCCGAAAGCCGTCCGGCAGCGTGAAGCTCCGGCGGTAGTGGAGATATTCGTCCTTCGCCAGGCCGCGCGCGGTGCCGGAGAGCGGCGCTTCCGGCGAGAACGGCACAACAATCTTGCCGTCCCAGGCCTCCGGCTCGTCGCTGGACGGCGTGACGGCATAGTCCCAGATGCCGTTGAGATTATAAAAGCTCTCGCGCCGCAGCTGCGGGCGGGGATATTCCGGTAAGGGATGTTCGCGGTCGAGCGCCGCGCCCCACTTTGTCAGCATCGTCATTCGCGAATCTCCTTGAGCTTTTCCTCACGCAGGCGCCTGGCGTCCCGCCGCACGGCGGAGGCGGGCAGGAAAATGAACACCGCGGCGACCGCCGCACCGAGAAACAGCTCATACGGGTAGAGATAGCTCCCCGCGTAGCTCGGATACTTGGCAAGAATTTCCGCCGTCGGTTCGAGCGCAACGGCGCGGATGATGATGGGATCGAGAATGCTTGCAAGCACCATGGGCAGAACGATATAGATGACCATCTTGACGCTCTGCACTGCGCCGGCACGCCCCTCGGGCGTATAGTCGCGCGCCGAGGCCGTGAAGAGACCGGCCATCATGAGATTGCCCGCCATGATGAGCGTCCCGCCGATGCAGAGAAGCGGCATCGCGTGGCCGACGAACTTGATGAGATAGGCGATGATGCCGCCGAGCACCTGCATGAGCGCAACGGGGTAATAGAATTTCTCCTTGCCGAACCGATCCATGACCTTGCCCGCGGCGACGGACAGCACTGCCGAGGCGAGCACAACGATGGCAATGGGAACAATGTAGTTTTCGATCCCAAGCGTGACCTCCACGAGCGAGATCATATACGGCTGCCACATCTGCATGGCGAGACCGGAGAACATCATGCCGAAGAAGCAGACGTAGATCATTTTGTTCGCGCGGATGTTCTCCGGCCGGAACGCGAATACGACCTCGCGCAGATAGCTCCCGCCCTTCGTTGGGCGAAGATTCGGGCTGTCCTGAAAGAGCCAGAGCCCCAGAATACCGGCAGCCGACGTGACCGCGCCGAGCACAAGATAAAAGCCCGTCCAGTTGCCGTTTACAGTCATGGAGTCAAACCCCGCAAAGATCACGACGAGCGCGAGGATCGGCATGATGCTCAAAACGATATCGACGGTGCCGCGGTTCGTAACGTCCGTCACGTCCGTGACCCAGGCGGAAAACGCCGCGTCGTTTGCCGCCGAGCCGATGGCGGACATGATGCAGTCCATGATGACGAACACCGTCACCGCAAGCCCTACCGGCAGCGCGACCTGCCCGTTGCCGAAGAGGGCGAACGCAGCGGTCGTTGCGCCCCAGAGAATGTATCCCCAGCATACGAACGAGCGGCGGCGTCCCACGCGGTCGGACCACGCGGCGCTGAAGAACGTGGCAAGCGCCGCGGCGATCGCGCTCGCGGACACGGTGGCGCTCGTCGCCCATCCCGCGGCGGTGATGTTTTTCTGGATGTATGTGGAGAAGTAGACGTTCTCCACCATCCACGCGATCTGGCCGACGAAGCCGAAAATCAGAAGGCAGGCCCATACTCTGCCGCCGAGCTTTGTGCTTTTGTGCTCGGTATTGACGGTGTTATCCATGCTGCGACCCTCTCTTTCGCAAAATGAGAATGGCGGCCGCTCCGGCGGCGGTGAAAAGCGCGATGAACTGTGAGGTCGAAAGCGTTCCGACCGCGCCGCGCGGATCGGCGCGCAGAAACTCGATCAGAAACCGGCCAATGCTGTACAGGAG
>CAVEPP010000158.1:0-4859 GCA_963617605.1 Alloprevotella sp.
ATAAAATACTGCGCGTAGCCGGTATTCGGCACGCCCGTGCCGAACATATTGCTCTTTTCAAACGCTTCTCTGCTTTCGTACACCATGATCCATATCTCCTTTTCCGCGTACTTATTTTACCTTATAGCGCAGCCACACCGCGCCGCTCTCAAACGCCTGCACGCTCTCGAGCGCGAGAGGCGTCACGTCCTTTTCGGGAGCGAGACCGTCGAACACGGCGCTCATCCCGCCGCGGCCGTCGATGCCCGCGCCGATGAGAACACTCACCTCGTTGAGCAGTCCGACATCAAGGAACGCCGCGTTCCAGTGTCCGCCGCCGACGACCGCCATGCGCTCCACGCCGAACTCCGAGGCGAGAATTTCGCACGCGCGGCGAAGGTCAATGTGCTCTTTTCCGCACGCGATCCACGAAATACCAAGGCCGTCCAGATACGCAAGATACTCCCGGCTCACGCTCTCGCACGTCAGAATGAGCAGGGGCCGGGCCTCGTCATTCTCGCCGTCCCAGAGGAGCGTGCCGCGCGTGTCCGCGACGATCTCGTATCCCGCGGCGGCTGCCGCTTTGGAAAACGCCTCTTTTCCGAGCAGCGTGCGCGTTTCGCTCTCGAACACGCCGGGGCACGCCATTTCAAGCTGCGCCGTCACGCGGCCGCTCACGCGGCTCGGGGCGTTCAGCGCGTCGAGCGTATCGTAATATTCCTGCACGCCCGGCAGGTGCTCGGTCATGGCGCAGTCAATGCGTCCGTCCACCGAAGTCATCATGTGGCAGATGATATAAGGCTTTTTCATTGTTTTCCATCCTCCCGAAATCGCTTGACAGATGTTCCGCCGCGGCGATATGATATTTTTATACTATATACAGTCTATATTCTGAAGTTGGGGTCAGGTCAAGAGCAATTTTGTAAAATTTATTGTGAACAGGGAGAAAAGCTATGAAAGTTACGATCCTCACCGGCAGCGCACACAAAAACGGCACAACCGCCGCGCTCGCTGCAAAGTTCCAGCAGGGCGTGCTTGACGCCGGACACGAGGTATTCCGGTTTGATGCGGCGTTTCACAATGTGCATCCCTGCATCGGCTGCGACGCCTGCCGCCGCACCGGTACCTGCGTTTTCCACGCCGACGACATGAAAACGCTCAACCCGCACCTGCTCGACGCGGACGCCGTTGTTTTCGTATCGCCGATCTACTATTTTACCATCAACGCGCAGCTCAAGGCCGTCATCGACCGGTTCTACGCGAATGACGCGGCGCTGCACGGACACAAGAAGACTGTCCTCATCACTGCGATGGCGGACACCGGCATGGGTTCCGCTCTCGGCCCGAACGCATCCTTCGGCGAGCTGTGCAAATTCCTTGACTGGGAAAATGCCGGTATTCTCAATGCCATGAACGCTTACACCCCGGATGAGCTCACGCAGACCGATCTCGACCGCGCCTACGCGCTGGGAAAAAATCTTTGATCTTTAAGATGCAAAAGACAGGCAGGGACGCAGCCAATTTCCCGGCCTGTCTTTTTTTGCGTCAAAGGGCTTTCTTCGGGCAGGCTTTGACGCACTCCATGCAGAGGATGCACTCCGTGCCGTTTTTGCGCTTTCGGGAATTATCCGTCACGTCCACATCCATAGGGCAGACCTTTTTACATTTGCCGCAGGAGACACATTTTTGCTTGTCGCATGTGACGCGCAGGGCGGAAAAATAGCTCATCGGCTTGAGAAACACGGTGATCGGGCAGACATATTTACAGAACGCGCGGTTATCCTTCAGCGCAAATGCGAGAGCGATCCCGACGGCGTAGTAGACGGCGTTGCCGATGAGAAACGCCCAGAACATGATGCGCTCGATGCTGCCCACATGTGCAAGGAACAGCGCCGCGACAAACAGGAGCGAGACTGCGAACGTAACGTACCGGACCCAGCCGAACGGCTTTCTCGGCTGCCGCGGCGTTTTGTACGGGAGAAAGTCCAGAACCATCGCCGTCCAGCAGGCATAGCCGCACCAGCCGCGTCCGAAGAGCAGCGGCCCGAATATTTTTGCAACGGCATAGTGGATCGTCGCTGCCTCGAACACGCCGGTGAAAAGATAATACCAGAACCCCTCGATCTGCATGTTCTCCCGACAGATGATGCCGAGGTACACCAGCATATAGAGCCCCACCAGAAGCTGCACGACACGCCGCGCGTGGCGGTAGTTTCGGAGAAAGAGAAACAGTCCCAGCGCGATGGACAGGCCGATATAGCTGAAATTGAAGAGATAAAAGAGATTGTCCTTCGTGAGCCACAGCGTGACCGCAATGGTCTCAAACGCCGCAAGAAACAAAATTGGCCAGAGATATTTGTTCTTTTTCATTTTGCGTCTGCCCCTTCCCTTTTTGTGCGCATTGTATCATGGATCGCAGGGAAAGAACAGCGTCATATTGCCAAAAAGGGGGCACATCATCGCTGCTGTGCCGATTTGCCCGCGCCGGAGCAGAGCGTTATGCTTTTCCCTCTCCCGTCTCTCGAACCCATGCTTCCAACGCGCTTTTCGCGCTGTCTACGCCGCTGCCGCGGATGGCAAGGCCTTTTGTGACGGATGCGCCCGGCACGGCTTTCTGAATGTCCTGCACCGTGCGGGAAAGGCCGCTGCCCTCGTGCGTACAGAAGGGATGGATGGGCTTGCCGGTGAAGGCATAGCTTTCGAGGAACGTATAGACTGCCATCGGCATCGTACCCCAGTAGTTCGGATAGCCGAGATAGATCTCGTTGTAGGCGTCGAGATTTTCAGGCAGATCCAACACCTCCGGGCGGGCCTTCTTCTGAAGGTCAGCCTTGGCTTCAGAGATGCAGATCTGGTAGTTCCCGGAATAAGGCTTCGCCTGCTCGATTTTATAAAGCTCACCGCCGGTGAGGCCCGCGAGCATTTCCGCTGCCTTTTCCGTATTGCCGACGGCGATGCGGCGGTACGCGCCGCCGAAATAATTCTCTCCCGCACGGGAGTAATATGCGATCAGAATGGCCATGGTCAGAACTCCTTTTCTGTGTCTTTATGCGGCCCTATTATAGCTTCGTTTTCTCCGGCAAACAATTTTACTTTTTCGTCTTTTTGATAAGTAAAACTGATACAAAACGGCAGAGCCTTAGTGTCCTTGGCTCTGCCGTTTTTATTCGCCGCGTATTTTTTTAATCGAAATACCGGCCGGTAATGCTGTTTTTGTTGGCTTGGATCTCCTGCGGCGTTCCAGCCGCCACGATACGTCCGCCCGCGTCACCGCCGCCGGGCCCCATGTCGATCACGAAGTCCGCATTGCGGATCACGTCGAGATCGTGCTCAATAACGATAACGGTCGCGCCGTTATCGAGCAGCGCCTGAAAAACGCCGAGCAGCACCCGCACATCCAGCGGATGCAGGCCGATGGACGGCTCATCGAACACGAAAACGGAATCCGTCTGCGTTTTGCCGATCTCGCTGGCGAGCTTCAGCCGCTGCGCCTCGCCGCCGGACAGGCTGGGCGTTTCCTCACCCAGCGTAAGATAGCCCAGACCAAGCTGCCGGAGAATCCCCAGCTTCTGGCTGACGGTCTTCCGCTCTTTGCAGAACTCCATGGCGGAGTTTACGTCCATATCCATCAGCTCCGGCAGAGAGGCAGACCGCCCTTCTTTATTGGAGAGCTTCACATCGTAGGCCTTGCGTGCATACCGTGAGCCGCGGCAGTCCGGGCACGGAATGTTTACATCCGGCAGAAACTGCACGTCCAGACTCACGACGCCCGTTCCGTCGCACCCGGGGCAGCGCAGAGAGCCGGTGTTGTAGGAAAAGTCGCTCGCTTTATAGCCGCGCTGCTTTGCATCGGCGGACTGCGCGTATATTTTGCGCAGTTCGTCGTGTATACCCGCGTAGGTGGCGACCGTAGAACGGACGTTGATCCCGATGGGCGTGGCGTCGATGAGCTTGACGTGCGAGATACCCTCCGCATCGATGCTGCGAATATGCTCCGGCAGCGCCTGGCCGCCAATGCGCGCGTCCAGCGCGGGGACAAGGCTTTCCAGCACCATCGTGGTCTTGCCGGAGCCGGACACGCCGGTGACGACGGTGAGCCGTCCCTTGGGGATACGCACCTCCAGCGGCTTCACGGTATGGATCTGCGCGGTCGAGAGGTGAATGGCGCCGCTGGCAAAAAGCTCCTCTTTCCCTGCGCAGCGCCGCAGCCTTGTTTCCGCCGCCCCGGAAAGGAACGGCCCGATCTGCGAGGCGGGGTTTGCTTCGATTGCAGGGATCGTCCCCTCGGCGATGACATAGCCGCCCTTCGCGCCGGCCTCGGGCCCCATTTCGACGATCCAGTCCGCTTCTTTCAGTATCTGCGTATCGTGGTCCACGAGGATCACGGAGTTTCCGTCCGCCACGAGATCGTGCATCACGCCGGTCAGCCCCACGATGTTTGAGGGATGCAACCCGATGGACGGCTCATCCAGCACATACAAAACGCCTGTCGTGCGGTTGCGCACGGCGCGGGCAAGCTGCATCCGCTGCCTCTCACCGGTGGAGAGCGTGGCCGCCGAGCGGTCGAGCGTCAGATAGCCGAGTCCCAGATCCATCAGGCGCTTTGCCGTGCTCCCGAACGCTTCGCAGATGCTTTCCGCCATAGGCCGCATCTCCTCCGGCAGACTGCCGGGGACGTCCCGCACCCAGTCTACCAGTTCGGAGAGCGTCATGGCGCAGGCCTCGTCCAGCGAAATACCCTGCAGCTTCGGCGCGCGGGCGGCAGCGGAAAGGCGCGTGCCGCCGCAGTCCGGGCAAACGCTCTCTTTCAGAAACTTCTCCACGCGCTTCATACCCTTTTCGTCCTTGACCTTGGAAAGGGCGTTTTCTACGGTATAGAC
>CAVEPP010000159.1:0-4847 GCA_963617605.1 Alloprevotella sp.
CATCGACGGCGGCCAACGCTATTCTCGGCAAAATGTACGCGGAATAAAAGAGGGAATAAGAAAGGAGTCTTTTATGAACGAACAGGAAATCAAACGCCTTTGCGAGCTGCGCGGGCTCGTGCGCGAGACGTTCGCGCAGACGCTGATGATCGGCGCGGACACCATCTCCGACACCGCCGACTTCTTTGACGAGCTCGGCGGCGACAGTCTCGACAGTCTCGATGTCGCGGTGCATCTCGAAGAGCTCTGCGGGCAGCGCGTGCCGGAAGAGGAATACGCCCTCTGCCGCTGTGTGGAGGACGCGGCACTTCTGCTGCTGCGTCTGGAGCAGGGCGGCGCGCCGGAAGCCGCGCCGGAGGAGAAAAAGGCCGTCACACCGATCACGCGCTTTGAGGATACGCCGGAGTACGCCGCCTTTCAGCAGCGCCTGCGCACGGCGGAAGAGACCGGCAACCCGTACTTTCTCTGCAACGATTCGCCGCTGCGCGATACCTCGCTCCACGACGGGCGCGAGATATTGAACTTCAGTTCTTATAACTATGCCGGTATGTCCGGCCGTCCGGAGACCGTAAAGGCGGCGCAGGAGGCCGCCGCGCACTACGGGTGCAGCGCCTCGGCCAGCCGTCTGCTCGGCGGCGAGAAGCCCATCCACAAAAAGCTGGAAGCCGCCATCGCCGCGTGGAAGCACACCGAGGACGCTGTCGTGCTCGTCGGCGGACATTCCACAAACGTAACGATCGTCGGCAACTTCTGCGGCAAGGGCGATCTCATTATCTATGACGCGCTCGCGCACAACTCCATCCACGAGGGTACGCGCCTCTCCGACGCCGAGAGCCGCCCCTTCCCGCACAATGACACCGCCGCGCTCGAAACCATCCTCCGTTCCTGCCGCAATAAATACGCCAAGGTGCTCATCGTCGCCGAGGGCGTTTACAGCATGGACGGCGACATCGCCCCCGTGCCGGAGCTCGTGCGCATCAAGAAGGAGTACGGCTGCTTTCTTATGATCGATGAGGCGCACTCCGCGTGCGTGCTCGGCAGGACCGGCGGCGGCGTGGACGAATACTTCGGCCTTGCCGGGGACGATATCGACATCAAAATGGGCACGCTCTCCAAGGGTCTCGGCACCTGCGGCGGATACCTTGCGGGCAGCCGCGCGCTCATCGAGTATCTGCGCTATAATCTGCCGGGGTTCGTGTTCTCCGTGGGCATCTCGCCCCCGCTCGCCGCGGCGACGCTCGAAGCCATCCGCCTTTTACAGGACGATCCCTCCATCATGGAGAGCCTGCACCGGAACATCCGCTGCTTCCGCGAAGAGGCAAAAAAGCGGCATTTCAATACCTGTCTCGCGGGCGAGACGGCGATATTGCCGATCCTCGTCGGGCGCGACGAGGATGCCTTCGCGCTCTCGATGGCGCTTTTGGAGCGAGGCGTGTTCGCGCCCTCGGCGGTCTATCCCGCTGTGCCGCGTGGCAAGGCGCGGCTGCGCTTCTGCGTCATCTCCGAGCACAAGCCGGAACAGATCGTAAAGGCGCTCGACACCCTGCAGGAGGTCGCCGCCGAGCTCGGTATCAAGCTGCCGGAATAATTATATCTATTAAGGGGGAAGCGGTCATCTCTCCCTCCGTCAAAAACTTCGTTTTTGCCACCTCCCTCGTCAGAGGGAGGTTTTTTATAAGGCCCCCTCTGACGAGGGGGCTGGCAGCGGCGGAGCCGCTGACTGGGGGAGAGAACATAATTTGGCCCGCTGTGCGCTTGTGCGCGCGGCGCTCTTCTGCTATAATTATTGGAAAATCCCACGAAAGGCGGCGGCAGATATGCTGAAAAAAATGATCCGTTCCCAAACCGCGAAGCAGGAGCAGCAGCTCGATAGCTTTCTTGCGCGGCACGACGCGGCAAACCCGTTCCCGGAGGATGTGCTCCTCACGGCGGACGTGGACTATATGGGCGACGGTCAGCCCTATCACCGGATGGACATATTCCGCCCGCGTGGGGCAAAGGACGCCCTGCCGGTGCTCGTGAACATCCACGGCGGCGGGTTCCTGCTCGGAAAGAAGGAGGCCAACCGCCTCTTCTGCGCGGACATGTGCCGCCGAGGCTTCGTTGTATTTTGTCTTGAATACCCGCTCGTGCCGGACGTGGATATCTTCACCGTATTCCGCGCGCTGACCGCAGGTATCGAGCGCGCCGCCGCGCTCGCCCCGGACTTTGGCGGGGACGCTTCCAGGCTCTTCCTCTGCGGCGACAGCGCGGGCGCGTATCTCTGCGTGTATCTCGCGGCGATGCGGAAAAACGGCGCGATGGCCCGCGCCGCCGGTGTGCCGCAGCTTTCCCCGGATATCGCAGCGCTGGGGCTCATCTCCGGCATGTTTTATACGACCCGCTTTGACAACATCGGCATTTTCCTCCCGAACATGGTCTATGGCCGCGGTTGGCGGCGCGCGCCGTTCCGGGAGTATATCGACCCCGAAAACCCCGCGCTGATCGCCGCTCTCCCTCCCTGCTTCCTCGTGACGGCGCGCGGTGACTTCCTCCGCCACTACAGCCGCAACTTTGCCGCGGCGCTGAAACAAAACGGCGCGGAAGCCGAGCTTCTCGACATGGACGAGCCGGAAAAGCTCTCCCACGCCTTCGCCGCGATGCTCCCGGAAACGGCTGCCGCGCAGCGCGCCAACACCGCCATGACGGATTTTTTCAAGGCACATATATAACCGTATATACAGGAATGACCGCCTCCCGCTTTCCGCGGGAGGCGGTCTCCGTATAAAAATGCTTATTATTCCAGCCGCAGCTGCATGAGGATCTCGTCCTCGTCGCGGTCGGTCTCCGTGAAGCCGAAGCTCTCGTAGAGTTTCCGCGCGGTCTCGTTTCCCTCGATGTAGCAGAGAATGACTTTGTCGTACCGGCCGTCCGCTTTCAGCTCGTCCAAAATCGCCCGTACCGCTGCTCTGCCGTACCCGCGCCCCTGATACCGCGCGTCGATGAACATCTGGCTCAGATCGTAGCTTTGCATCTCCGGCTCGTCGTAATAGAGCCCCATGCCGACGGGGAGGTCGTCCGCACAGATCAGAAACGCCCGGCTGCGCTGGGCACGGTAAGCATACGCCCGCGCCAGCAGCTTTGCCCTGTCGGAGACAAACGACTTCTGCGCTTCGGAAACGGCCAGATCGAGACGCCAGTTTCCGGGATCGATATCCAAAAGATGTATCATTTTCTACCCTTGTTCAGCGGCCGATCCACACCGCGATGCCGCCCAGCGCGAGCGCGAGAATCAGGTACATCACCGTCGCCAGAGCGCGCTTTACGAGTATGTTCTTCCACGGCTTGACATAGGGAACGCCCTCCATGCCCGGAATGACCCAGATTTTGCTGTGTCCTACCCACAGCCGGTCAATGACGAGCGCATCGAACCAGTTCACGACCACCAGAGAGAGCGCCGACTGCATATACGCCGTTTTGAAATCCGAAACGCGATTCCAGACAGCGACGATCAAGACCACCGCGGCGAAAATGACGATGCAGAACGGCAGCATAAACCGCCTGCCCTTTTTCATCACGGCATCTTTATCGGCGATGCCCCGCCGGTGCGCCTCTTCGATATACTCCTTCGGATAAAAATACAGGCAGTTGAGCCCGCTGTTTCTCGCCGCGCACTTCACCAGCAGAATATACAAAAGGCAGTATAGTACCAGTTGTCCCACGATCCGCATGTTTTTCTACCTCCCTGGATCATTTATGCTCTTACACACCGGAGAGGACGAGGCTGCCATCGCCCTCTCCGGCGTATTCGCCGAGCGCGGCGGGCAGGAAATACGAGTCCCCCTGCCGGAACGGATAGGCTTTCCCGCCGCAGACGATATTCCCCTCGCCGCGCACGCACATAAGATGCGTAAAGCTCTCGCCGTCCGTGGAGAGCTCGATGCGCGTTTTCACCTCCGCGCGGCGGACGCGGAAATACTCACACGTCAAAACCTCCTGCACGCCGTCCGGCGGGCAGGGCGGAAGCGTATCCCCCGCGCGGTGCGCGGGCGCATAGTCCATCACTTCGGCCGCGCGGTCCAGATGGAGCTGCCGCGGCTTTCCGTCCGCGCCAAGACGGTTATAGTCGTAAACGCGGAACGTCGTATCCGAGTTCTGCTGGATCTCCGCGACGAGGATGCCCGCGCCGATGGCGTGCACCGTGCCGGGGCGCACGAAAAACACGTCGCCGGGGTGTACGCTCACGCGGTTGAGCACTTCGCAGATCGTGCCGTCCTTCGCCCGCCGCCGCAGCTCGTCCGGCGTCACGGCGCGCGAAAAGCCGAGAAAGAGCGTGCTCTCCGGCCTGCAGTCCACCACATACCACATCTCCGTCTTGCCCTGCTCGCCTTTTTCGCGGCAGGCCGTCGCATCCGACGGATGCACCTGAACGGAAAGGTCCTTTTGCGCGTCTATCAGTTTGATGAGCAGCGGGAACGGCTCGACGCCGCAGCGCGTGCCCGCCATACCGACGGGATCGGCGCGCAGGACGTCTGCCAGACTCTCGCCGCAATGCTCGCCGGAATCAATGTGCGTCTGCCCGTCGGCGCGCACGGAGAGCTCCCAGCTCTCGGCGATGACGCCCTCGCCGGTTTTATGATATTCCCCACGCAGGCGCGTGCCGCCCCAGAGATAGCTCCGAAGGCAGGGCCTCAGCCGCAGCGGTTCGTATTTCTTCGTTTCTTCCATGATCGCCGCCTCCTTTTTGCCTTTTTAAGATACTCCGTTTTCCGCCCGCTGGCAAGATACGGTTAGTGTAAAGTTTTCGTTGGCAAAAAAGTAACCCCCCAGTAAAACTGGGGGTTCTTCCTATGCGGGCGAAGCCCTCT
>CAVEPP010000160.1:0-4844 GCA_963617605.1 Alloprevotella sp.
CCATGGCCGGGAACCATTGCAATTACTATTCTTTTGGAGTTTTGCTCATGGCTGGGATATGGGTGGAAAGGAGGTGACAGTCCATGACCGACGAGGAGATCATCCGCCTGTTTTTTGAGCGCTCGGAACAGGCGATCGCAGAGCTTTCCAAAGCGCACGGCAGCGCCGCCGCGCGCGTGGCCCGGAACATTCTCGGCAGCGAGAGGGACGCGGAAGAGTGCGTCAACGATACATATCTCGCCGTCTGGAATGCCATCCCGCCGCAGAAGCCTGATCCGCTGCGGACGTTCGTGTGCAAAATCGCGCGCAATCTTGCCGCGGCAAAGTACCACGCAAACACCGCGAAAAAGCGGAACAGCCGCTACGACGCCGCGCTCGACGAGCTGGAGGAATGTCTCGCCGCCGGTGGCAGCGTGGAAGAGGCATACGACGCGAAGGAGCTTTCCGAGGCGATCAACGCTTTCCTCTCGTCGCTGGGCTATACCGACCGGTTCCTTTTCGTGCGCCGGTACTGGTACTCCGATTCGATGCAGGATATCGCCGCCATGACCGGCTCCACCGCCAACAGCGTGGCTGTCCGCCTTTACCGCCTCCGCGAAAAACTCCGACATCACCTTAGTAAGGAGGGATTGCTTGTATGAAACGGGAAACGATATCCGCGGCGCTCGGCGGTCTGGACGACCGGTTTATCAGCGAGGCCGCGCTCTACTCTCCCGGGACGATGCAGGAAGGCCCGGAAAGGATCGTACCCATGAAAAAGAAACGACTTGTCAGCATCGCGCTCGCCGCGGCGCTGCTCCTCGCACTGGGGATCACGGCTTACGCGGCATGGAGCATCCACGCCGCCCGGCAGGAGGAGATCAAAGCCGATCTGAAGATCGAAGAGAACAACGTGAGCAGCTATGCGGAATACCCTGTGCCGGAATCGACCGGCAGCACGGTCTCCGACGCTGCGGACGCAGAGACACCAGAGCCTGAACTTGTGCTGCTTTCCGCCGCAAACGCCGGAGACTCACAGCGCGTCTATGTGAACATTTCCCCCGTGAGCGAGAAATGTATTGCCGATTACCCCGGATACCCGGGAGTGCTGAACTTCTCCTGGAGCATCGACGGCACCGATCTCGGCGGCTATGCCTCGCCCCGCACCCCGTCCGGCATCACGCTGCACGGGCAGGAAGCGATCCGCGACGCCGTTCTCCAATACGCCTACGACAGAGAGACGCAGACGCTGACGCTTGAGTGCATTGTTGAGAACATGTTCCTTGAAAAGGCCGCGGCAGCGCTCGGCACAGACTGCTTCCCGCTTCTCGTGCATATGTCCGACAAGGATATCAAAATGCAGACCTTCGGGCCGGTGTCCTTTACGCCGGTGGACGAGCAGACCCGGTATTTTGACTTTGGCAACGCCGTTTACCGCGACGCGGCGTCGGGCCAGGAGATCGAGATCGCCGGATTGGAGCTGACGCCGTTCGGCGCAGTGTGGAAGGTGCGCTACGAGGGCGACGAAGCGTTCCACACCCCCGGAGCCGACCAGACCGGATATGCGCCTTACTCGGAGCTGGAGGACAAAGTATGCATCGAATCGCTGCTCTGCTTCTCCGACGGCTCGACCTTCTCCACCGACGGCGCGATAAGCGCCCCCTATAAGGACGGCGCAGTGGAGCTGCATTGCGAATGGGGCAGCGCGATCAACGTGGACGATATTCAGAAGATCGTTCTCGGTGATCTTGTCCTCTGGGAAAATAAGTAATCCGTCTTGGCTCCCATAGCGCGAAGCCGCCGGAGAGATAATTTTCCGGCGGCTTTGTATTTACTTCTTCTGCGGCTTTTCCATGATGAGCCGGTGATTCCTGAAGTCCAGAATGGAGCGCTGCGGCGACAGCACCTGATAGCCGATCACGCCCTCCACAGGCACTCTCTTCTGGATCGCGGTTATATTGGAGACCGCGGCAGTAATACTTTTGTATTCATTTCCACCCACACGGACGACCGGGACCGTAACGATCTTCGGTATTTCGGAAACGGGTATAAGCTGTGTCTCGTCCTGAAAGCTCTGCCCCAGCAGGCAGATGCTCGCGCCCGTATCCAAAACGAAATCGCACGTCCGGTTTGCCGCTTCGACCTCGATAACGGGGAGCTTTTCACATGTCATGGGGATCTCCGCTGCATCTTCAAACCCCTGCTCCGGGTCAAGGATGATTTCCGAAGCGGTATAGTCGAGCAGAACGGTATAATTTCGGATCACGTCGATCCCCAGCGTTCCGAGAAACTTCAGATCCGGCATAACGGGCTGCAAGGCGTTCTCCACATACATCAGATCCATAATCAAAACGGGCATGTTCGACCGTTCCACGCCGGCAAAGCGCAGCGTGTCCAAAGCCCCTTCCGCCGCGGTGTCTTTCTTTACGCCTTCCGAAAACTTCGCAATGTCAATATGTTCTCCCTGCATTTCCGGAAAATGCGCCTTGTTCACCGCGGTCTGCATAGCTCCCGTATCAAAGGCGAAAAAGCCCTCTTTCCCATTCGCTGTTACGGGAACGAGCATGATGCCATCGGCAAGCGTGTATGGTATCTTAAGCATTTTTGTTTCCTCCGCGTTGACTCCGTGTACACCAATAATACCCCAGTCCGGATATATCCGCAAGATAAATGAGAGCTATCGTTCCTCCGGCGGCATTTTATTTCATCAGCAGCGCGAGCAGACGCGCCGCAGCGCTCTCCTCGGCGCGGCACTCCGCGGCAAAGCGGCGCGCCGTTTCCGGCGCGAGCGGCAGGGCGTTTTCCTTTGCGCTCTCATAGAGCCGCGCCCGCACGCGGGCCAAAAGTACGATCTGCCGCAGCGCCGAGAGAACGCCCGGCGCTGTGCCGGAGCGAAGCTGCGGCGCTCGCTCCCCTTCGCGGAGAAAAAACTCAGCGTGCAGCGTCTGCCGCCGCGTCTCGCCGCGGCGCAGCGGCTCGCCGAAGGTGTTCTGGCACGCGCGGCTCGTGCGCACAAGATATCGCAGCCGTGCTGCGGCCTCCGCCTCAAGACGAATGGCCTCGCGCAGCGCGTCCGGCGCTTCCTTCTCCTTCGCCGGTGCGACGGGCCCATATACACGCTCCAATACACGCTTCATGCGCTCGGTATCCATACGACCGCCTCCCCGGTACAGTCTATTCCGCCGCCGCGCTTCGGTTCCCGTCTTGCAATCCGCGCAAAACTATGCCATAATAAAAAATAATGTTATGTGTGGGAGGATGCTGCTCATGCCGAGATTCTTTCTCTCCGGCGGAAGCTCGATCGCCGGGGGTACGGCATTTATTCTGGGAGAGGACGCCGCGCACGCCAAGGTGCTGCGCCTTCGCGTCGGCGACACGATGATCGTGTGCGACGGCGGCAAGGACCATCACTGTACCGTTACGAAGATCACGCCCAACGAGGTCGAGGGCGAAATTTTTGAAGTCGTCCCCTGTCAGGGCGAGCCGAGCGTGCATACCGTCATTCTCGCGGGCCTTCCCAAGGGCAGCGACAAAACCGACTACATTCTCCAGAAATGCACCGAGGCGGGCGCGTCGGAGATCTATTTCTTTGCCTCCAGCCGGTGCGTGGCGCGCATCCAGGGCGATGCGGACAAAAAGATCGCCCGCTGGCAGCGCATCGCCGAGGAGGCTGCCAAGCAGTCCGGCCGCGGCAAGATCCCCGCCGTCGGTTTCCTGCCCGATCTCGCGGAGGCCTTCAACAAGGCGAATTCCACCGCGCTGCCCCTCTTTATGTACGAGACTGGCGAGCGCGAAACGCTGCGCGAGGCCGTGGAAAGCGCCGGAAATATCGCCTCCGCCGCCATTCTCACCGGTCCAGAGGGCGGCTTTGAGCCGTTCGAGGCGGAGCTTGCCCGCATTATGAAGCTGCACATCTGCTCCATGGGTCCGCGCATTTTCCGCTGCGAGACCGCGCCGGTCGCCGCGCTCTCGGCGCTCATGTATGCCACCGGCAATATGTAAAAAAGTCCTTTCATTTTTCTGTATAATTCATCGAATCGCCCGCGAAAAAGCATTGCTTTTCCGCGGGCGTTCTGTTACAATACGTTCCGACAAGAACATTTGTTGTTAACTCGAGGACATTTGACCATTCAGAGAAAGAAGGCGATGCCGTGAAAGTTGCGGTTTTGGGATACGGCACGGTCGGTGCGGGCGTTTATCAGATGCTGCTCGACGCCCCCGGCCTGGAAGCGGGGCCGGTGCTCGTGCGCCCCGGGAAGGCGGTCGAGAGCTTCATGGTGAGCGACGCCGCGCTCATTTTCGGCGATCCGACGGTGGACGCCGTAGTGGAAACGCTCGGCGGGCTCGCCCCGGCATATTCCTACGGTATGCGTGCGCTCGAAGCCGGAAAGCACTTCATCACCGCAAACAAGGCGATGGTCGCATCGCACGGTCTGGAGCTTGCGGCGCTCGCCCGGGAAAAGGGCGCGGCGTTTCTCTTCAGCGCGGCGTGCGGCGGCGGCGTGCCGTTTCTTCACAATCTCGCGCTCTCGGCGGAGACTGACCGCATTGAGGCCGTTTCCGGCATTTTGAACGGCACGACGAACTACATGCTCGATGCCATGCAGCGCCGCGGTCTTTCCTATGCGGACGCCCTCTCCGAGGCACAGGCGCTCGGCTATGCCGAGGCCGACCCGACGGCAGACGTCTCCGGGCTGGACGCGCTGCGGAAAATGCAGCTTGCGTGCGCGGTCGCCTTCGGGGTGCTGCCGCAAAGCGGCATGCTCTGCGAGGGCATGGAGCACTTCACCGCCGCGGACGCAGAAGATATGCAAAGCCGCGGCCTTGTCTGCCGCCTTATCGCGCGAGGCAGCCGCGCCGGGGAC
>CAVEPP010000161.1:0-4829 GCA_963617605.1 Alloprevotella sp.
GGCAAGGCGATACGCGAGCGCCGAATCGACGCCTGCTGCAGCGTCCGCATGCCGGATACCTGGACGCCGGTCTTTGATCTCTCCACGCCGGAAAAGACGGCAAGATTTACCCGAACAACGGAAGCGGAGATCGACCGGATGATCCGCGACGTGCAGAACCGCCGCATCCGGCGGCACATGTTCCCGCGCGTACCGGCGTTCATCGCCGAACGGTTCGCGCAGCCGGTCTATCATAACAAAGTGCGGCGCACATCGAATCTCCGTGCGGAGGACGGCTGCATCGGCTGCGGGTTCTGCGCGAAAAAGTGCCCGGTACAGGCGATCGAAATGCGCGGCGGAAAGCCGGTCTGGGTGAAAGACAAATGCGTCATGTGTCTCGGCTGCCTGCACCGCTGCCCGAAGTTTGCGATCCAGTACGGGAAGAACACCGAAAAACACGGGCAGTATACCAACCCGCATGTGAAAGTATGATTTTTGTGCATATGCGAAAACGGCGTGTCCTTTGCGGTCACGCCGTTTTCATATTCTGTCGCCGGGGTATCCCCGGCGGCGGATCTTTGCATTTTATTCGCCGATGCGGTAGGCGCGGCCCTGTTCCTTGGCGACCTTGTGCGCGTTGAGCGCCGCCGGAACTGCGCCGATGGCCGAGAACAGATACAGACTGATAAGGTTTGCCTTGTAAGTATCGGTGTCCACCAGCTCATGCATCCACGTAAACGCCTGGCCGAAGGAGAGATTCAGCTCCTGCGCGGCCGTGATCGCAATGTCTACGCGGTTGCCGAAATAGACCGCGACGAGCATCACAACGACGCTCACGGCAATGCCCAGCGCGGAGAGCTTGCCCGCGCCGCGGCGGTAGCCGCCGATGGTGCAGTAGCCGAGCACTACGCCGGAGATCGCCGCCACATACCCGAGCTGGCCGATCAGCACGATCACCGCCGCGCCGATCACCCCGCCGATGAGCGCGCCGAGAATGCCGCGGCCGATGTTCTCCGGGGTCTCCGCGCGGACGCGCTCGTTCTGCTCCGCCCTGCGGCTGACCTCGGCAAACAGCTCCGGTGCGAGAAGCTGCGGCACGCCGTTCGTCATGCAGCCGACTGTCGCGCCGACGGCGCGGGATATCTCGCAGCAGTTTTCGTAGCCGTTGTTGTGCAGGTACGAAAGGAGCTCCGGCAGCAGCGCATGGATCTTTTCCGCGCTGGATCTCGCCGTGGCGCCTTTGCGGAGCGAAAACGTGACGCGCGGCCCCGCCGTTTTGCAGCCGGTCAGCTCCGGCCGCGCCTGGATAAGGTCACGGAAGCTCTCTTTGTCCGGGTCTTCCCCGCCGCGGAGGACGGAAACGATCAGCTCGTTTTTCTCCATCCGCAGCAGGAACGTATATTCCCCGCGCGTTCCGCAGAACGTCGCGCCGTCGTGCGCCGCGATAAGCCCGTCCTGCTCGCGCAGCATATCTGCCAGCTTCATTCTTTCTCTTCCTCCTTCGGCGCGTTGAGCGCGGCGATCTCTTCGGGGGTGAAGTTATACACGGCGTCGCAGAACTGGCAGCGCACCTCAATATCCTCCTGCGCCTCGCGCAGCGACGCAAGATCGTCCGAGGAAAGGCTCGCAAGCGCGCCGAGCACCCGCTCGCGGCTGCAATAGCATTTATACGCCATATCGCTCTCTGCCGTTTTGTGCCACTCAAGACCCTTGAATACCTGCGCGATGACGGCCTCCGCACCGTCCTCGTCGAGGATGGTCGTGAGCTGATCCATAAGGAAGATGTTCTCTTCCAGCGCCTTGACCGTCTCCTCGGCGGCGTTCGGCATGAGCTGCATAATAAAGCCGCCCGCGGCCTTGACGCTGCCGTCGGGATTTACGAGCACACCGAGCGCGCACGCCGAGCCGAGCTGGTCGCTCTCGGTGAGAAACGCCGCGAGGTCTTCGGCGATCTCGCCGCTCACGAGCGCGGCGGAGCCGGAGTACGGCTCGCGCAGGCCGATGTCGCGGCTGACCGTGAGAAGGCCCTCCTTGCCGACCGCGCCGGAGACGTCGAGCTTGCCGTCCCGCTCACGGATGGGAAGATCGACCTCGGGATGGGAGACATAGCCGCGCACGTTGCCGGCATTGTCGGACACCGCGAGGATCGTGCCGATCGGCCCGCCGCCCTGGATGCGCAGCGTGAGCGTGGCGTTATCCTCCTTGAGCATTTCGCCGAGGAGCGACGCGCCGCAGAGCGTGCGGCCGAGCGCTGCCGTGCCGACGGGGTGCAGATGGTGGATGTCTCTTGCGCGCTCGACCATGTCGGGCGCGGTGATGACGGATATTTTTGCCGTGCCGTCGTTCGTGACGGCGCGAAGAATTTTGCCCATGGTTTTTTCTCCTTAGAAATTGACTTATGGTGCTGCGCAGCTTACCGCCGCAGACTCCTTCCGTCTCGGCGCTGCGCACCGAGCCACCTCCCTCAAAGAGGGAGGCATTTTTTCGTCATGGCCCTGCCGGGACCCCCTGCAAAGAGGCTCCCTCCCCGAGGGAGCTGTCAGCGGCAAAGCCGCTGACTGAGGGAGTACCGTGTCTCTTTACTCCTTCACGCACTCGGCGGTGAAGAAGAGCCGCCCCTGGTTGTGCTGCGGGCCGTCCGTGAAGAGGCGGATGCTGCCGAAGCCCGCATCGACGAGGTGCTTTTCGAGCGTTTCCGGCGTATAGATGTACTCCGTATGCTCCTCCTGCTCGCGGCGGTAGGTCTGGCCCCTGGTGCGGCGGAAAATGTCCATGCCGTAGCGCAGCTCGTTTTCCACGACCTCCGAGCGCCAGAGACAGAGCGTATCGTCCTCCTCGTCCACAAAGCACTGCCCGTCGAGCGAGCGCATGTGCCCCGGCGAGAGGAAGTCAAAGCAGAGCGTGCCGCCCGGCGAGAGGAACAGATGCAGCCGCCGGAACACCTCCGGAAGCGTTTCGGGCCGCATGTAGTTCACGCCGTCGAGCGAGCATACCGCGGCGTCCACGGTATCGTAAAGATCCAGTTCCTCCGCCCGTTGGCAGAGAAGCATCGGCGCAACGACGCCCTCCGGAAGCTCGCAGAGCTTCTGCTGGAACACTGAGAGCATTTCCGCTGAGGCGTCCACGCAGATCATCTCGTACCCGCGTTCGGCCAGCAGCAGCGAGAGCGTGCCCGTGCCGCAGCAGAGATCCAGAACCGTATGAACGGCCCTGCCGCTGTGGGCAAAGGCCGTTTCATACCATGTCTCCAGCGCTTCGTACGGCACGTCTCCGGTCAGCGCGTCATACCGCGCCGCGAGAGGTCCATAGCACTGGCTCATTTTTCTTCCGCTTCCTTCTGTTCTCTCAGACGGCGGAACGCTACGCTGTAGCCGTCCTCGCCGTACTGCAGCGAGCGGTTCACGCGGCTGATCGTCGCGCTCGACGCGCCGGTCTTTTCCAGTATGTCGTTATAGATCATGCCTTCGCTGAGAAGCACTGCCACCTGATAGCGCTGCTCCATCGCCTGCAGCTCGGATACCGTGCAGAGGTCGTCAAAGAACTTCATCAGCTCTTCCACGGTATTGAGCGTAAGGATCGCTTTATACATTTCCTCGTTGCGCGGTTTTTTCATGTGTTTGTTCATACAGCGTTTTACCTGTACCCTTTTTCATTTTAGCTTAGCGTCGCTTTAGCTAATAACTGTATTGTAACGCTCTCCGGCAAAAAAGGCAAGATGGAGGTTTACACGATTTAAAGAGTGATTTTTGGTGAGAATGTTATTGCCGAGCGGAGAAAAATACGGTATGATAGGTATAATTAAAGGTAAGGGAGGTCATTACCGTGATTCCGCCTTCCGGAACGATCGTATTCTGGGTCGCGGCGCTCGTCGTGTTTCTCATCGTTGAGGCCGTGACCGCGGGGCTTGTATCCATCTGGTTCGTATTCGGCTCGCTCGTGGCGCTCATCTGTGCGGCGCTCGGCGCGGCGGTGTGGCTCCAGATCTTCTGGTTCGTCATCGTCTCCGTTGCCACGCTCGTGCTCACGCGGCCGCTCGTGAAGCGGTATGTAGACAGCCGGAGCGTCGCCACCAACGCCGACCGCAGCATCGGCCGCACCGCCGTTGTCACCGAGCGCATCGACAATCTCTCCGCCACCGGCGCCGTGCAGCTCAGCGGCGTAGTCTGGACCGCACGCAGCACCGACGATGCCGTCACCATCGAGAGCGGCGAGCGCGTCACCGTCCGCGCCATTGAGGGCGTAAAACTCATCGTGGAGCGCACCGTGCGCTGAATGTACATTGTATTTTAATAAGGAGGATATCCCATGATCGTATTAGCCATCATTCTCGTGCTGGTGCTCGTGCTGATCATCACGAACCTGTGTGTCGTGCAGCAGGCGCAGGCCTACGTCATTGAGCGTCTCGGCGCGTACAGCACCACCTGGGGCAAGGGTCTCCATGTGAAGCTGCCGTTCATTGAGCGTGTGGCGCGCCGCGTCTCGCTTAAGGAGCAGGTCGCGGACTTCCCGCCCCAGCCCGTGATCACGAAGGACAACGTCACCATGCAGATCGACACCGTTGTCTATTTCCAGATCACCGACCCGAAGCTCTATACCTACGGCATCGAGCAGCCGATGGTCGCCATCGAAACGCTCTCCGCCACGACGCTCCGCAACATCATCGGCGATCTGGAGCTTGACCAGTGTCTCACAAGCCGCGACATCATCAACAGCAAAATGCGCGTCATTCTCGACGAGGCGACCGACCCCTGGGGCATCAAGGTCAACCGCGTGGAGCTCAAGAACATTCTCCCGCCGCGCGAGATCCAGAGCGCGATGGAAAAGCAGATGAAGGCCGAGCGCGAGCGCCG
>CAVEPP010000162.1:0-3680 GCA_963617605.1 Alloprevotella sp.
GGCTCGCGCTCCGAAAGGCATTCCGCTCGCTCGACGGCATGAACGGCGACATTTCCGGCTATGCGCTCACGCTCTCTGAGCTCTGCGGTGCGGCGGTCTGGGCACTCATCTGAAGAAAAAGGAGAAACACCATGGTTTTTATTTTCGGCGGGGCCTATCAGGGCAAAACCGATTTTGCCAAAGAAGCCTTCTCTCTCGCGGAGGGGGACATCTTTTCCTGTTCCGGCACGGAGATCAATTTCTCCCGCCAGTGCGTGGATAATATCGAAAACTTCACGCTTGCCTGTACCCGCGCGGGGATCGATCCGGTCGAGTATTTCCACGCGCACAAGCAGGACTGGAAGGACAGCGTTCTGATCTGCCGGGACATGTTCTGCGGCGTTGTGCCGATGGGCGCGGAAACGCGCGCGTGGCGGCAGGATACCGGCCGCCTCACGCAGTATCTGAGCCGCGAGGCCGAGCATGTGAGCCGCATTTTCTGCGGACTGGAGCAGCGGCTGAAATGAAGATCCTTCTGCTGCGCCACGGTATTACCGAAGCAAACGAAAAGCATCTCTACTGCGGCAGCACCGATCTGCCGCTCTCTCCTGCGGGGCGCGCCGCGCTGCGGCGGCAGGAAATGCCCGTGCCGGGCACACGGTTCATTACGAGCGGCATGCGCCGCTGCAGCGAAACGCTCGAAGCACTCTTCGGCGCGGTGCCTCAGGAGATCGAGCCGGATTTCCGGGAGATCGATTTCGGCGATTTTGAAATGAAGAGCTACGAAATGCTGAAGGATGATCCCGCTTATCAGACGTGGCTTACCGGCGACAACGAGAAAAACATTCCCCCGCACGGCGAGAGCGGGGAACATATGACAAAGCGCGCTCTTGCTGCCTTCGAGCGTGTGCAGGAAGCAGGGCGTGATGCCGTGATCGTGACGCACGGCGGCGTGATCGCGGCGATCATGGCGCATCTTTTCCCTGAAGGGAAAAACCGCTATGAGTGGCAGAGTCCAAACGGCGGCGGGTACGTGATCGAGAACGGGAAGTATACGCCGTTTTCCCCACGCTGACCGGCAAAAAGTCGTTGAAAGAGCAGTCTTTTGCCTGTATAATGAAGCTGTTATGAACGTTTATGTGCTGGACATTGCGCCGCTGCGCGGCCGCGAGCGGGAAGCGCTCGCGCTGCTGCCGGAAGAACGCCGGGAAAAGGCACTGCGCATCCGGAGAGAGGACGCGCGGCTGCGGAGCATCGGCGCGTCGCTTCTGCTGCGCGCTGCGGGGATCGCGCCGCCGTTTTCCTATGGCGAGCACGGAAAACCGTACATCCCCGGCGGACCGCATTTCTCGCTCACGCACAGCGGTACGCTCGCCGCGCTCGCCGTGTGCGATGCACCCGTGGGACTGGACGCCGAGAGGATCGCGCCCGTGCGCCGCGCCGCGGCGCGCGCTCTCACGATCGAGGAGCGGCAATATATGGAGGCTGACCCGGAGCGGCGGTTTGCCTATCTCTGGACGCGTAAGGAAGCGGTGCTCAAATGCACCGGCGCGGGACTCTCGCAGCCGATGAGCGCCTTCTCCGTGTTGGGGGATACGGTGTCGCCGGATGGAGAGCCGCTCTCGCTCTGTACTGTGGAATACGGCGAGTATATGCTGTCAGCGGCAGCTGCGGCACGCTCGGCTTTATTTGTGCCGCAGCGCGTCGAGGCGCTGGAGCTTCTGTAAGGAGGATACGCTATGGAACTGAGAGAAACCGGTAAACCGGGCGCGGCAGCTGTGCTGCTGTGGCCGGACGACGGCTTGGACGCCGCCGTATTCGCCCCGGTCGTGCACTCACTGGAAAAATCCTGCCGGGTGCTCGTTCCCGTGTTCGCGCCGGAGGAACCACCAGATGCGCGCATCGCCGCGGTGGAGAGTGCTCTGCTCGCCGGGTACGACGGGCGCATCTGGGGCGCTTACGGGCTGCGCCGCGGCGGAAGCGCGATCCTCTCGCTCCTCTCCCGCGGAAGCGTGCGCGTGCGTACCTGCGTCGTCGAGGGCGCAGTGGAGCTCCCCGCGCAGGGTCTGCGGGAATATTCCGGCACGCTCTTCCACTGGAAGGGCAGCAAGGATAAGGGCGCGGGGAAATCGTGGGAGGCGCTGCATAAGGCGTTTCCGGCGCTGCGCTCGCTCACGCTGCGGAAGCTCAGGGCGGGGCAGGACGTTGTATCCATCCGGCCGGATATTATGACAAAACGGCTTTTGAAAGCCTTCGGCAGCGCGGGAACGGTCCGCGTGAGCACGCTCGTGCCGCACAGCGCCTCGCGTGTCTGGCGGCAGCTCAACCGCTGCCCGGCGGGAAAGGCACTTGGACGGCTTCAGACGATGCAGCCGGTCCGCCGCACCGATGAGGACCGCACCCAGATCATAGAGGGCGCGGCGAAGGGTGTTCCGCTTTGGAGCCATATGACCCGCGTGGAGCCCTGCGGGGAGTACGGCGCGGTGTGCGTCGATCAGGTGGAGATCTCCGCCGGAAAGCTCACCCCGGCCGCGATGCGGGTTGCGGAAATCTATCTGAAAGCAGTGCAGAAGAGCAGAAACCGCCAAATGAGAAAAGAGTGACGGATTATAAAAAAATCGGAAACAGATGCACTGTTTCCGATTTTTTTGCGAAATTTGTTCATTTACCTATTGAATGTTCAGCTCTTGTGGATTATAATCTCCAGTGTATGATAAATAACAAACCCTTAGAGGAGGAACCGGATAAATGGCAGAACGGGAAACCGAGGACCGTCGGGTACGGAAAACAAAAAAACAGCTTCGCGGCGCGCTCACGTCGCTGCTTCTTGAAAAGGACATCAGCCGCGTAACGGTGCGCGACGTGGCCGATCTCGCAGATGTGAACCGCGGCACCTTCTACGCGCACTACAGCGATGTGTACGATCTTCTCCACCAGCTCGAGGACGATCTCCTGCGCCGTCTGGACGATGTCGGCAGCCGCCACAATGCCCGCCAGTCGGACGGGAAAACGTTCCGGTATCTGACAGACCTTTTCACGCTTGCGAGCGAGTATTCGGACATTTTCTACACGCTTTACTGCCGCAGCGGAGATTCCGAATTCCAGGACAAGATATTCAATAAGCTCAAGTACCAGTACCTTTATGAGTTCCTGTCCATCTTCGGCGGGAGCGAATCCGAAAAGCTGGACTACTGCGCTTCGTTCATCGTGGCCGGTATGTGCACGCTCGCCAAGGTGTGGATCGAAAACGGCATGCGCGAAACGCCGGAGGAAATGGCGCGTCTCGGCGGCGCGTTCGTGATGCACGGCGTCGAAATGCTCCAGTGATATGAATATAGTCCATATTCTGGAAGCGGGCATGCTCGTCTGCTTCGGTGTTTCGTGGCCGTTCAATATCGCCAAGTCTCTCCGCTCCCGCACGGCGAAGGGTAAGAGCGTTGTCTATGAAATCCTCGTCGTTGTCGGCTATTTCTTCGGACTGGCCGCAAAGATTATCCTCGGCGACGTGAATTACGTGATGATTTTCTATATCGTCGATATTCTCATGGTCACGACCGACATCGTCCTGACATTCCGCAACCGCCGTCTCGACCGCGAGAGCGACGGCTGATCATCCCCGCTGCACGATAAATAAAGACCGGAGAAAAGCCATGCAAACGGCAGTTCTCCGGTTTTTTATATAAACAATGTAAGAAATAATC
>CAVEPP010000162.1:3690-4810 GCA_963617605.1 Alloprevotella sp.
TTTCAACGGAGGTCCTGCCTGTTTTCTTTTCTATGGGCACACCGCATTTGTAAGCGCTTTATATTATAATTGCGGCAACGGATCCGCCGCGGCACAGCAGGGATCCGGGGAGGATATTATCCGATGATTTTTCCCGTCAGCAATAGGATCAGCGGGAGAGTCACCAAACAAAGAACTGTTGAATTGCAAATAAACGCAACGGCTTTTTGATAGTCTTTCCCTAAAAGTTCTGCATAGACGGCGACATTGATTCCAACGGGCGCGCTGGCGGCAATTATCAGGGAAGTTTTTACTGCGGACGAGATCCCGGGAACCCACGCCACGATCAGCGTGCTCAGAATGGGGACCAGAACCAAACGGAACAGGCTGACTTTCCAAACGCTTTTTCCGGAAATAAGCTGCGTGAATGAGATCTCTTCCAGGTAGTATCCAAGAATGATCATGGCGACCGGAGCGTTGCAGGAAGAAAGGGACGCCACCGGCTTTCTCAGCAGCTCCGGCAAAGATATTGGAAGAGCATAAAGAACCACGCCGATGACCAGCGATAATACAAGAGGATTTAATACAATGCCTTTCACGGAAGTTCGTTTTTTGCCGAGAAGCCTGTCCTGACCGTAGGTCCACTGCAGAATGTTGAGAAGAGCGACAAACGGCGCGATATAAAAAACCGGCTCATTGCCATACGCCATGGTGATCAGCGGAATACCGAAAAAACCGGCGTTGGAGAAACAGGCGGAAAACTCCGCAACAGCTTCATCACGAAACGCGAACCGGCAAAGGACCATGGACATCAGCAGAAGGAGCACAGAAACGGCGGAGCAGATAAGCAAAGATTTCGTTGTCTCCGGATTCGCTTCTCTGAGAAAGGAATTGATAATTACACACGGAAGAATTACGTATAGAAGCAGCTTCGAAAAAGCGCGGCAGCCTTCTTTACTGACAAGTTTTGTTCTATGCAGAATAAAACCTATCGCGCAATAGATCGCCATTATAACTAACTGCTTAATGATCGTTATACCTGTTTCCATTTTTCCCACCTGAAATTATACGAAATGAAGCAATACCGCCTCCGGCTATGCAGGAGGCGGTATCTTTTTTTACGTTGAGGGTCTTATAAATC
>CAVEPP010000163.1:0-4702 GCA_963617605.1 Alloprevotella sp.
GCTCGAAAAGACGGAGAAGTTCGAGCGCGAATGTGAAAAGCGCTACGGCGCGCACGCCGCGCTCGACCCGAACAACATCGTCGAGAGCAAAAAGCTGGAGATCGTGACGCCGGAGGTGAAGATCACGCTGCCGGGCGAGTTCAGCTATCTCGTAGAGACGCGCGAGATCGACGGGCGGAAATACATCCTCATCCCCGCCGACGGCGGCGTGGAGGTAAACGGCATCGGCGTGAATCTCGCCGAAGCGAAAAAGGAATAAAGGAAAAGATCCCATTTTCTCCTTTGCTGGAGGAAATGGGATCTTTATCAACTCCTTCCGTCTCGCCTGCGGCGAGCCACCTTCCTCGAAGAGAAAGGCAAAAGGCTCCCTCTTTGAGGGAGCTGTCAGCGGCAAGCCGCTGACTGAGGGAGTTCTATGCTTTCACAACTTTCCGCAGCCGCAGAAGGCTCAGCACGAAGTTGAACACCTCGCAGATATACAGCGTCACAAGATAGCCCGTGAGCGCCCAGCGGGGGAGAAGGGCCCACACGAGCACGAGCCCCAGCGCGGCTTCGGCGATGTTGAACGCCATGGACGCCATCATCTGCCCCAGCCCCTTGAGACAGCCGTCGGTCACGATGTCGGTATAGAGAAACGGCACCATCGGCGCGAGCAGCCGGAGAAACCGTGCGGCCTCGGCGCTGCCGTAGAGCAGCATCCCGAGCGGGCGGGCAAAAACGAAAAAGACCGCCGCAGCGCCGAGCGAGAGAAGGAACGTTTTCCCGAGCATCTCCCGCACACTCCGGCGCACCCGCTCGTGCTCTCCGGCGACCTGCATCTCCGTGAGCGCCGGGACGAGCAGCTCCGCGACGGAGAGCGGAAGGCACGTCGGCAGCAGGAGCACCGGCATCGCCATGCCGTTGATAACGCCGTACCCCGAGAGCGCGCTCTCACTGCTCAGCCCCGAAAGGCGCAGACCCCGCGGCACGAGAAGCTGGCGGAACGTGTTGAGCGCGCTCCGCGCATACGCGGACGAGGCGAGCGGCAGCGCGATGCGCAGCATCCGCGGCGTGAGAGCGGCCCCACACTCGCCCGCCGGACAGAAGCGTTTCCGGTCGGCAAAATAGAGCGCTGTGAGTGCAAGCGAGAGCGCGATCTCCGCGGCGGTACCGGCATAAGAGAGCGCCGCGCACACGGCGGAAAGGTCGCCGCGGCTGCACCCCGTGAGCAGAAGCGCGGAAAGTCCCATGCGCAGAAGCTGCGCGAAAAACTGCGAGAGCGCCGTTTTCCACACCCGGCCGACGGCGGTAAAATATCCGGACAGGGCACTCGAGAGCGCGAGCGCCGGGAGCGAGGGCGCCGCGGCGTACAGCGCGCGGACCGAGCGGGCGTCCCCGATCCAGAGAAAGCCGATCGGTTCTGCAAGAAAAAAGAGAATGACTGCCGCGCACAGCCCGAAAAAGAGCGCATAGGCACAGCACCGGCGCATCACGGCGCGGACGCTCCCGCCGCGGCACTGCCCCAGCTCCTCGGCAAGCAGCCGCGTGACGGAAAACCGGATGCCGGACACCGCGAGCGTTATAAAAAGAAAGCCGACGCTCCCGACAAGCTGGAAAAGCCCGATGCCCGCCGCACCGATATGCGCGGCCAGCCATACCTGCCAGAGCATCGAGAGCGACTGCATGACGAGCGACGAGACCGTCAGCAGCGCGGCGTTTTTCCGGATCGATCTCCACAGCCCCATAAAGACGATTCCTCCCCGTGCTCAAGTCTATGCGCGGCACAGCGGGGGATAGAAGAAAAGAAAACAGCGCCCGGCGGAACGTAAATTATGCACCTCTCCCAATATAGCACGTCGGGAAACCGACAGCTCGTCCGAAAAAATGACGTCAAGTCGGCAAAAACGGACGCTTCCGACGGCAGAATACACAAAGAAAAAAGATATAGTTGCAGAATAATTCGACGCTTGTTATAATAATTATGGTATGGATTGATAATACACCCCCGCGCTTCCCCGCACAAAAAAAGGAGGAGAAAGATCGCATGAACGAAAAGTACAGTTCCCTGTTTACCCCGTGGAAGATCGGCAACTGCGAGATCAAAAACCGCATTGTCCAGGTGTCGATGGGCGGCACGTCCCTCTTCGGCTGGCTGGAGCCCTGCCACTTCGACAAGGAAGCGGCGTATCATCTGCTCAACCGCGCCCAGAACAACGTCGGTCTGGTCCTGCCCGGCATGCAGTGCGTGCGCGACACGATGGGCATTCCCGGCCGCCACTGGCTGTATCAGAACAAGCGCATGTTCCGCGAGCTCGCCGAGTGGATGCCCGAATTCCACAAGACGGGCGCGAAGCTCTTCATCCAGCTCGCCGCCGGCTTCGGCCGCAGCATGGCCATCAATCAGATGATGGTCGATATGCTCCAGAAGAAGGCGTTCGGCGCTGTCGCCAAGGGCGTTGTGGACGTGGAGTACTGCTGCGCTTCCGCTTCCGAGACCCCCAACCGCTGGTATCCCGAGCTCAAGTCCCGCGCGCTGACGAAGGAAGAGATCCACGAGATGGTCGATGCCTTCGGCAAGACCGCGAAGATGCTCAAGGACGCCGGTGTTGACGGTGTGGAGATCCACGCCGTTCACGAGGGCTACCTCCTTGACCAGTTCACCATTGCCAACATGAACTACCGTACCGACGAGTACGGCGGATCGTTCGAGAACCGCTACCGCTTCCCCGTGGAAGTCGTGCAGGAGATCAAGAAGACCTGCGGCAAGGACTTCCCCGTGTCGCTGCGTTACTCTGTCGTCTCCAAGACGAAGGGCTTCGGCCAGGGTGCTGTCCCCGGCGAAGAGTTCGTAGAATTCGGCCGTGATATGGCCGAGTCCGAAAAGGCCATCAAGTATCTGGAAGATGCCGGCTACGACATGTTCAACTGCGACAACGGCACCTACGACGCCTGGTACTGGGCGCACCCGCCGGTGTATATGCCGCACAACTGCAACATTGCGGAAGTAGAACATATCAAGCACTTCACCTCCAAGCCGGTCGTCTGCGCCGGTAAGATGGAGCCGGAGTTCGCCGCCAAGGAGATCGCCGAGGGCCGTATCGACGCAATGGGCGTCGGCCGCCAGAACCTCGTCGATCCCGAATGGATCAACAAGCTCCTTGAGGACCGCGAAGAGGAGATCAAACCCTGCATCAACTGCCACAATGCCTGCTTCAACTTCAACTGCTCCAAGGGCACGCCCAACATGCAGCCGATGGACGATGCGCTGCATCTGGCCCGCTGCGCGCTGACCCCGCCCACGATGCAGCACAACAAGTACAAGCTCATCCCGACGAAGAATCCTAAAAAGGTGGCCATCGTCGGCGGCGGCATCGGCGGCATGGAATGTGCCCTTGTTCTCAAGAAGCGCGGCCATACCCCGGTCATCTACGAAAAGAGCGGCAAGCTCGGCGGCATGTACAACTATGCCTCCGCCATGTCCTTCAAGGAAGCCGACCAGAAGCTCCTTGCCTGGTACGACCGCGAACTGAAGAAGGCCGGTATCGAGGTCCACCTCAACACCGAGATCGACCCGATCAACCCGCTCGTCCGCCAGTATGACGAGGTCATCATCTGCACCGGCGCCGTGCCGAAGAAACTCCCCGTGCCCGGCTTTAACAAAGTGCTCACGTTTGAAGAGCTGCTCACCGGCGACAAGGACCACGGCGACAAGGTCGTGTTTTTCGGCGGCGGCCAGTCCGCGTGCGAAGCGGCTTATGAGCTCGTGCTTCAGGGCAAGCACCCGATCATTGTCGAGTACGCCAATGACCTCATCGCTACGCCCGGCACCTGCCTTGCCAACGCCTCCTTCCTGCGCGAGATGCTCGTGTTCAAGAAGGTTCCCATCTATCTCGAGCACTCCATCTGCGAGATCGGCGACGGCTACGTCATGGTCAAGCCGCGCAACGGCGGAGACGCCTTCAAGGTCGAGTGCGACAGTGTCGTCAACGGTCTGGGCTTCCGTCCCGCGCCGGTCGCGCCGGAGGGCAAGCATGTCCACCAGGTCGGCACCGCCGCGAAGTGGGGCAATCTGCGCAACGTTATCTGGGGCGCATGGGATGTCTGCATGAAGATCTGATCTTACATACAAAAAAAGCCTAAACAAAACGAACCGGCGGGAGCATTTGCTCCCGCCGGTTTTGCGCTTGCCTGCGCAGGCAGCCGCTGGTATAATGTCCAAAATAGAAAGAGGTGTGTCCTTATGATAAAAACCGCTGCGATCGTGAGCCTTTCCGCCGGAGTGCTGGGGGAGAGCTTCGTAAAGCATGAGCTGGATATCGGCGTAAAGCGCCTTGCGGACTATGGACTCGATGTCCGGTTCATGCCGCACGCGCTCGCCGGTATCGAGTATATAAAGAACCATCCGGAGGACCGCGCGGCGGATCTGCTCGCGGCGTTCCGCGATCCGGAGGTCGATATGATCCTATGCGCTCTCGGCGGAGACGATACCTACCGTCTCGCGCCGTATCTCTTTGAGCACGGCGAGCTGCAAGCCGCGGTGTCCGGCACGGACAAGATATTCCTCGGCTTTTCGGATACGACTGTCAACCACATGATGCTCCACAAGGCGGGCGTAAACACGTTTTATGGCCAGTCCTTTCTCTCGGACGTGTGCGAGCTGGGCGGCGACATGCTGCCGTATACGCGCCGGTATTTTGAAGAGCTCATCGAGACCGGTACGATC
>CAVEPP010000164.1:0-4666 GCA_963617605.1 Alloprevotella sp.
GTGCAGAGCGCCGGGCTTGAGGACTATTTCACGCTGACCGGCCCGCTCGACAACCCCTACGGCGTGATGCGCCGCGCCGACGCCGTGTGCGTCCTCTCCGACCATGAATCGTGGTCGATGGTCATCACGGAGGCGAAGGCGCTCGGCGTGCCGGTAATTGCAACGCGCACCTCCGGCGCGCTCGAACAGATCGAAGACGGCAAAAACGGCGTCCTCTGCGGCTTTTCCGCCGGGGAGATCGCCGATAGCCTCCGCGCCTTTCTCACCGGCGGCACGGCGGAGACGATGCGCCGGGAAGCGAGCCGTCCCGCCGCCGAAACATCCCGGGGCACACTGGAAGCGCTATTGGAAAACGACGCGAAAAAAGCTCTTTACGTATTCGACGATATAAACTACGCGAGCGGCGCGCGCGCCGCGGCGCTTGCGCAGGCGCGCGCCGTATCCGGCGTCGCGGAGGTATGGCTCTATTCCGCCGAGCCGTGCCGGGACGCCGCACTGCGGCGGGAGTTCCGGCTGCTCGGGATCCCTGACGGCGGGGGGCTGCGGCTGCTCTCACGCCCAACGCGGCAGGTGCTGCGCGACGGGAACGTATCCCGCGCCGGAAAGCTTCTCCGGCTCGCCTACGCAGTGCTCGCGCATATTGGGCTCGAGTCTGTGCTGCCCAAGGCGCTGCTGCAGCGGAATATGACCGCAGCATTTGAGACCTTCGACACGATCTTCGTCGTGAGCGAGGCCTCCAAAATGCGCGATTTTGTCTCGCGCCGCCGCCATCCGGGAAAGATCCAGTGGATCCACACGGACTATGCCGCCTGGCGGGAGCTGAACGAGTGGACACGCGCCGTTACGAAAGACGACGCCGCGCTCTACCGCCGGTTCGATACGATCGTATGCCTTAACAAAACGCTGCGCGAGAAGTTTCTCGCCGTGTATCCGCCGTTTGCGGAGAAAACGATCGCCGTGCCGAACCCGGTGTTCCGCGGCGAGATACGGGAACGCGCCAAAGCGCCGCTCACGGTGCCGGTAGATGAGAGCGTCTGCAACCTCATCACCATCGGGCGCTTCGAGCGCGAAAAGCGCTACGACCGGCTGCTCGATATCGCCGCAGAGCTGAAAAAGCGCGGCTTCGCGTTCCGCTGGTACTTTGTCGGCAGCGGGCCGCTGTACGAGGATGTCCGGCGGCAGCGCGATGCGCTCGGTCTCGGCTCGTGTGTGACGCTGACCGGCTATATGGAAAACCCGTGTCCCCTGCTTGCGCGCTGCCGCGCGCTCGTGCTCTTTTCGGAGTATGAGGGCACGCCCGTCACGATCGACGAGGCCAAGACGCTCGGCGTGCCGGTCATCTCCAACGACGTCGGAGGCGTGCGCGAGATGCTGAAAGACGGGCGGTACGGCAGCACCGCAAACAGCGCGGAAGAATTTATCCGCTTTATCACGCAGCTATAACATCAAAAAAGAGGACCCCGCAATGGCAAAAATCGTTTTCACGATAGACAACATCAATTACAAGGGCGGCGGACATTTCGCCACGTTCAAGATCGCCAACCATCTTTGCAGCCGCGGGCATCGGGTCGTTTTGTATTCCCCCGTCAAAGCGGAGGCCCCGGTGCGCGCGCAGATCGCCGGCGGGGTCAAGACCACGCAGAAAGCCGCTTTTTCCGACGCCGATTATATCGTCGTCCCGTTTGAAAACTCGGTCTTTTTTGAAAAAATCGCAAAGCTCAAGACCCGCGCAAAAAAGATACAGTGGATACACATCGATTACGGCGTCTGGAAGGACGTCGTGCAGGACGATACGGAGCGGAGGAGGCAGCTTCTCACCGCCTACGACCGGATCGTTTTTGTTTCGGAGAGCAACCGGAAGAGCTTTTTGAAGTCCTTCCCCGAATGCGCCGGTAAAAGCGCGGTCGTATACAATTTTGTCGATTCCGAGAACATCCGCGCCATGGCCGCCGAGCCGGTCGACGCCGAGCCGTTCGCCCGGAGAAGCGCCGATACGCTGACCGTCGTTCTGCCCGGACGGCTGGAAGAGCAGAAAGCCTTCCACCGGATGCTGGACGCCGCCAAAATGCTGAAGGAGCGCGGACTGGATATCGAATGGCTGATCCTGGGGCGCGGATACGAGTATGACTCCCTTCTGCAGAAGAAGGAGCGCTACGGTCTGGACAACGTGCATTTTCTTGGCTTCCGGCAGAACCCGTATGCCTATATGAGAGCCGCCGACCTGACGGCGATCTTATCGGAGTACGAAGGTCTCGCTCTCACCGTAGCGGAGAGCCTTACAGCCGGAACGTCGGTACTGTCCACGCGCACCGGCGGCGTGGCGGAGATGCTTCCGGAGGAATATGGCTGGATCATAGAAAATGACCTTTTGTCGATCGTAGACGGAATGACCGCTGTTTATAATAACAGAAAATCTCTGGAAGAGAAAAGAGCCGCTCTTCGCTCCTATGCGTATGACAAGGAACGAATCAAGGAAAGTCTGAACACTCTTTTTCAGACCTCTGAAGAAAAAGGACGCGCTGTGATGGACATGCAAACCTCCTTCCCCCCTCAAATCGCGAAAGTGAAAACGCCGGATATATCTGTCATTATTCCGGTATATAACACCGCCGACTATCTCCCGGAGTGTCTTGACTCCGTGGTGGGACAGACTTTCGATAGCTTTGAGATCATTATCGTTAATGACGGATCAACAGACAAGTCGCAGACGATCATCGATGACTATGTATATCAGTTTTCTGACCGCATCCGCGCGTTCACCATTCCGAACGGCGGGCTGGGCAATGCGCGCAATTACGGTATCAGCAAAGCCCGCGGAAAATACCTTGCCTTCGTTGATTCCGACGATTTCATCCACCGCGACATGCTCAAGAAGATGTACGGGGCTGCGCGGCAGCACAATGCCGACTGCGTGATGGCGGACTATATCGCCTTCTGGGACGACGGCCGGCAGGAGCTCGTCCGCTCCGTTGCGCTTCCCGACGCCGGACGGCCAGATATCATGAAATATTCCGCCAAGTACGGCACGGTGAATATCTGCACAAAGCTGGTCGCGCGCGAGCTTTTCAATATCATCCGCTTCCCCACCGGGTTTTATGAAGACCTCGCCACGACGCCGATCCTCCTGAGCTGGGCAAAAAACGTCTCCTATCTCCGCGAAGGGCTCTATTTCTACCGCCAGCGTGCCGGTTCCATCACCTCGATCAAGTCCGGCGACAAGCGTCTGCTCGACTGCTATGCCGCGTGGGACCGCATCCGCGAACACGCCAACCCGCTCTTCGCAAAGGAAATACAGTTCGCGGTATACTGGAGTCTCAACTTCTTCTGCACCAACTTCCTTGACGACTTCACGAAGCAGTCCAAGGATTACTATGACCGGAACCGGGACTATTTCCGCGAGAACGCTTATATTGCCGACGCGATCCGTGAAGAGACATTTCTGGATTTTGAGCATCTGGACACGATCCCGAAAATCATCCATTATTGCTGGTTCGGCAACGGCGAGAAAAGCGAGCTTATCCAAAAGTGTATGGATTCCTGGAAGAAGTACGCGCCGGATTTCGAGATCATGGAGTGGAACGAGTCCAACTGCGACATTCACGAAAACCGGTATGTGGAAGAGGCGTACGAAGAGAAGCGGTACGCTTTCGTCTCCGACTACTTCCGGCTGAAAGCCCTGTACGACTTCGGCGGCGTTTACATGGATACGGACATGGAGCTCCACCAGCCGCTGGAAAACTATCTTTACGAAAAAGCGTTCTTCGCTTTTGAAACGCCGCTCTTCGTCCACGCCGGTATTCTGGGGGCCGTGAAGAACTTTTCGCTCATCGACGAGCTGCGCCGGTCCTATGAACACGACTTTCTTCAAAGGACGGAAGCCGCCGGAGAGGTCCTCACGATCCCGCGCCGTCTCACGCAGCTTCTCGCCGAGCGGACGAACCTGCAGCTGAACGGAAAAACACAGCGGCTGGACGGGGACATCCGGGTATTCAGTGCGAACCGGATGACCGTGAACGTCCACGACGGGAAGTGCATCTGCGAGCATCATTACGAAGGAAGCTGGCTCGACTGGGGCGACGGCCCCGCACCGGATTATACATACGAGGTTTTGAAGCACTACTTCACTTCCGAGGCTGCGCTCGAAGGCAGCGCGCCGCTCTCCAGCGGCACAGCGCTCCCCGATGGTACGGCTCAGCTTCTGGCATACTACCAAAGCGAATGTAATCGCTATGAAAACTCCACCTGCTGGAAGATCACCAAGCCGCTCCGCATTCTCGGAGATTTTCTGAAAAAGATCTTTCGACGGGGAAATAATTCCTGAGCGAAACAACTTACCGGAGAATTCACTGGTTATGACAAAAAGCAAAAACTATCTGGCATTGCCGGCCATCATTCTGGCTGCGCTTTATCTCACCTTTCTTGTCAGCCTCCATACGCTGGAAACCACGGCGCAGCGGGTCTTTATCTTCTGCTATTTCGTAGTCATGGGCGTACTGGCGTGCTTTTTGAAGGGCAAATACGCCGCGGGAAAGCCGTTTCGCGCAAAGAGCCGGGCTGCCGCTGCGCTGCTCGCCGCGCTGCTTGTCGGCGCGGGGTGGAACACGTTCCTGCCGCACGTGCGCTTTCCGCTGGAGGGCTCGCACGTGTACGCGCTCTGGGAGAAGAT
>CAVEPP010000165.1:0-4641 GCA_963617605.1 Alloprevotella sp.
GTATGAGGGCATTTCAGCCCGGCAGAACCGCGTGTGTCCTTGTCAATCGACGCTATCACCCGGATATAGCAGCGTCAAGTCCAGACCGCCGGCGGAACCGACGGTCTGGACTTGTCTGAATCGCGTCAGATCCTTGCGACGCCGGATTTTCTTGCGGCTTCGGCTACGGCTTTTGCGACCGCCGCGCCGACGCGCTTGTCGAATGCCTGCGGGATGATGTACTCCGCGGAAAGCTCGTCCTCGGAAATGAGCCCGGCGAGCGCGTGCGCCGCCGCCACCTTCATTTCCTCGTTGATGTCGCTCGCGCGCACGTCGAACGCTCCCCGGAAAATGCCCGGGAACGCGAGCACGTTGTTGATCTGGTTCGGATAGTCGCTGCGGCCCGTCGATACGACCGCCGCGCCCGCCGCCTTCGCCTCGTCCGGAAAGATCTCCGGCGTCGGGTTCGCGCAGGCGAAGATGATCGCGTCGCGGTTCATCGTCTTCACCATCTCCCCTGTGAGCACGCCGGGAGCCGACACGCCGATGAACACATCCGCCCCGGAGATAACGTCCGCGAGCGTGCCGCGCCGGTGCTGCGGGTTCGTCACATGCGACATCTCTTCCTTGATCCAGTTGAGCCCCTCGCGCCCCTCATAGATCGCGCCCTTGCGGTCGCAGAGCGTCACATCCGGGAAGCCCGCCGAGAGCAGCAGCTTCGTGATCGCCGTCGCTGCGGCGCCCGCGCCGTTCACGACGACGCGCACATTCTCTTTCTTCTTTCCTACTACCTTCAGCGCGTTCGTGAGGCCCGCGAGCGTGATGACCGCGGTGCCGTGCTGATCGTCGTGGAAAATGGGGATATCGCACTTCTCCTTGAGCTTGCGCTCGATCTCAAAGCAGCGCGGCGCTGCGATATCCTCCAGATTGATGCCGCCGAACGAGCCGGAGATGTTGTACACCGTCTGCACGAACTCGTCCACGTCCTTCGTCTTCACGCACAGCGGAAAGGCGTCCACATCGCCGAACGACTTGAAGAGGACGCACTTGCCCTCCATGACCGGCATACCGGCTTCGGGCCCGATGTCGCCGAGACCGAGCACCGCGCTGCCGTCCGTGATCACGGCACACAGGTTCCACCGGCGCGTCAGCTCATAGCTCTTGTCGATATCCTTCTGAATTTCCAGGCACGGCTGCGCCACGCCGGGCGTGTACGCGAGCGAAAGATCGTCCTTCGTTCCGACCGGCACCGTCGCCTTCACTTCGATCTTGCCCTTCCACTTTCCGTGCAGACGCAGCGATTCTTTTGCGTAATCCATAATATTCTCCTTTAAAAAGGGCGCGCATTGCTGCCAATACGCGCCTTGTCGTTTTTTTACTTCGTGCCGAAAATACGGTCGCCGGCGTCGCCGAGACCGGGGACGATATAGCCGTGGTCGTTCAGGATCGGATCCATGGCAGCGACATACACATCGACATCCGGATGATCCTTCTGCATCTTCTCCCACGCCGGGGGCGCGCCGATGATGCACATGAGCTTGATATGACGGCAGCCGTGCTGCTTGAGGAACGTGCAGGCCGCGGAAGCGCTGCCGCCGGTGGCGAACATCGGATCGACCACAATCACGTCACGGTCGGAGATATCGGGCGGGAGCTTGCAGTAATATTCGACCGGTTCGAGCGTCTCCGGGTCACGGTACAGGCCGATGTGACCGACCTTGCAGGACGGGATCATCGCAACCATGCCGTCGACCATGCCGAGACCGGCGCGGAGGATGGGGACGATGGCGAGCTTCTTGCCCGCAAGGCGCTTCACCGTTGCCTTGGCAACGGGCGTTTCGATCTCGACTTCCTCAAGAGGAAGGTCGCGGGTCGCCTCATAGCACATCAGCATGGCGATCTCACCGACGAGTTCGCGGAATTCCTTCACGCTCGTGTTCTTGTCGCGGAGGATCGACAGTTTGTGCTGGATCAGCGGGTGGTCGAATACGTGCAGCTCACTCATTTTTCATACTCCTTTGTAGTGTAGTTTGCTTTTATATTCTCAGGCTTCGCTCATGCGGCTCTGCCGCTCGCGTTCTGCCTGGGAAAGACGAAGATATACCGGCAGCAGGTCTTCCGCTCCGGACGGGGTTTTGTCAAGCGCTGCCAGACACACGCCGAACGCCGTCTGCCAGCGAAGCTCTTCGGGAGCCACGGTGCAGACTACACCGCGTTCTTTCAGCGCCTTTTCGCAGATCGCCCAGCCGTCGCCGAGAACCCAGACGCTCTTTTCGCTGCCGGAGAGCTCCTCAGCGAGCGCGTCGGCGGCGATGGCGCGATCCTCCGTCAAACGGACGGGAGCGCCGTTTTGAACCGTGAAGAGCGCGTTATAAAGCTGGCTGCGCCGCGCGTCCATCACAGGGCAGACGATCGTCCCCTCCGGCACAAAGCGGGCGCTCTGCGCCATAGCTTCCAGCGTGGATACGCCGACTGCCGGGATGTCCAGCCCCCAGCAGAGGCCCTTGGCCGTGGATATGCCGATGCGGATGCCGGTAAACGAGCCCGGCCCCTGCGCCACGGCGATCACGTCGATGGCGTTCTTCGGCGTTTCGGTGTTGGAGAGCATATTCTCGATCATCGGCAGGAGCGTGCGGCTGTGCGTAAGGCCGGTGCGTTCATAGCTCTGCGCGAGCAGCTCCCCGTCGCGGCAGAGCGCGGCGGAGCAGGCTTTCGCGGAGGTCTCTATTCCCAGTATCAGCAAAGGCTCGCCCCCTCGATCGTGATCTTTCGTGCGCTGTCGGAGCACTTCTCGATGCTCACGCGGATCTCCGAGCCGTCAAACGCCCCGGGGACGTTTTCGCTCCACTCCACGGCACACACGCCGCCGCGGTCGAGATAATCCTCCCAGCCGATATCAAAAAGCTCGTCCGCGCTGCCGAGCCGGTACATATCAAAATGAAAGAGATCGCGCTTTCCGTAAAGCTCGTTCACGATGGTGAATGTTGGGCTCGTAACAGCCCCGTCTACCTCCAGACCGCGCGCAAGGCCGCGCACGAACGCCGTTTTTCCTGCGCCAAGCTCGCCGTACATGGCAATCACAACGCCGCGCTCCGGCAGAGAGCGCGCAAGCTTTTCGCCGAGCGCTTCGGTCTCGGCTTCGGAGCGGCTGATAAATTCCATAATCCGTCTGCCTCTGTCTCACTCAAATCAAACTCTTCTAACTTGGCATTATACACCGAGCGTCTGCCGGAGTAAAGACCTTTTCCTGCCTGTTGCAGAAAAATATAAGTTGTGATAGAATAGAGTGAAAATATATGTATAAGGGGAGGTGTCGCCGTGCTGGAAAGACTCAAAAAACTCCGCATCACGCCGATCATCCAATATATATGGAGCCGTACCTCGGACTTCTTCAAAAAGGGCGATATGTTTTTGCTTCTCATGTGCTGCATATGCACGTGCTTCGGTATTACCCTTGTCGGCAGCGCCACAAAATCGTACGCCTCGCACACGTTCGTGCCGATCCAGATCTTTGCGTTTATCCTCGGTCTTTTTCTCTATTACGTTCTGACCGTTCTTGACGTGAGTATCATCGCAAGCCGCTGGAAGCTTTTGCTCGGCTTTGAGACATTCCTTCTTCTGCTGCTCATCCCGTTCGGCGTTTCGGGCGATACCGGCAACTCCGGCTGGCTGCGCTTTCTCGGCATCGGTATTCAGCCCTCGGAGATCGTCAAGGTCATTTTTATTGTTCTGATGGCCAAGCAGATATCGTATCTGAAGGAGTATAAGAATCTCAACTCGGTACTCTCCATTCTCCAGCTTGTCATCCACTTCGGCTATACGTTCGCGCTGCTGATGGTCACCACCAAGGACCTCGGCTCGGCCGTCGTGTTCGCCGCCATTTTCGCCGTTATGCTGATCGTGGCGGGCGTCAAGCTCTATTGGTTCCTCATCGGCGGCGCGGCGATCACGCTTGCGATCCCGTTTCTCTGGAACAACTTCCTCGACGAGTACCAGCGTCAGCGTATTCTCGCGCCGTACGATTCCAGCATCGACCCCGACGGCTGGGGCATCACGTGGCAGACAACACGAAGCAAGTATGCTCTCATGGGCGGACAGGCCACCGGTCTCGGTCTCGGCCACGGCACGCAGACGCAGTCCGGCGCGCTGACCGGCAAGCACACCGACTTTATTTTCGCCGTCGCGGGCGAGGAACTCGGCATGGTCGCGTGCGTGATCATCATGCTGCTGCTCTCCGTCGTCATCATCCGGTGCGTGATGGTGGGGCTGCGCTCGAACAACACGATGAGTATGCTCGTGTGCGTCGGCGTGGCAGCGAGTCTCTTCTTCCAAATGCTCGTCAACACCGGCATGTGCATCGGCATCACGCCCGTTATCGGCATCACGCTCCCATTCTTCAGCTACGGCGGGTCATCGCTCATGTCCACATTCGGCGCGGTCGGGTTGGTATCCGGCGCAAAATACCGACCAACGCCGCTCCAATTCCACCGATATTAAAATACTGGCAAACGATAAACCCGGCATCGTTTACGATGCCGGGTTCAGACTGTCAAAAAAGCCTCGCAGAGTTTGCGCCCGCAGGCGCAAATAGAGTCTTAATCATTTTCTCCGGCGACATGTGCGTCGGAGAAAAATACCTCTCGGCTCGCAAACGTGCGAACG
>CAVEPP010000166.1:0-4638 GCA_963617605.1 Alloprevotella sp.
CCTTTTTATCGGGGATTGCGGCAAGATTCTCCTTCGGCGCAGAGGAGAAGAAGCGCTTATCCTGAATAAAGCCGACCGCGCCGTATAAAAGCAGGAAATACGCCGCGAAGATCATGAGCGTTGCGAGGATCGTTATTTTCATGTTTGGAGGACTCCTTGGATTTCACAATGGCTCCCTTGTGTAAAGGGAGCTGTCAGCGAAGCTGACTGAGGGATTGTTTTACTGCTGTGTCAATAGATTCACAGACTTCTGGGAAATGTGCTCGGATCTCATTGTTTGGAATACGAAGAACCGTTAAGCCGTAGCCTTGCAGAAAAGCTGTTCGCTCTGCGTCGTGTTCCGCGGCTTTTTCTTCTCTGTGCTGGGAACCATCTAACTCGATAACCAGCTTCGCTTTCGCTGAATAAAAGTCTGCAATATACTTTCCAAGCACTTTCTGACGGGAGAAGCGGGCGGAATGTCCGCGAAGGAAGTCATACCATAAATGACGTTCTTCTTTGGTCATTTCCTTTCGCAGCCCCTTAGCGAAGGGTACAAGGTTGCTATTATGCTTACGCTGCATGACAATCCCTCCGTCAAAAGCTGCGCTTTTGCCACCTCCCTTTGCACAAGGGAGGCTTCAAAAATGAGCATACCAGAAATCCCGCGAAAAGTCTATAAACGGCAAAAACCCGCCCGTGCAGACGCACGGGCGGGCTGCTGTAAATAAACTTACCGGATGGAGAAGAACGCGGCCTTGCCGGGATACTGCGCGGCGTCGAAGAGCTCTTCCTCGATGCGGAGGAGCTGGTTGTACTTTGCCACGCGGTCGGTGCGGCTCGGCGCGCCGGTCTTGATCTGGCCGGCGTTGAGGCCGACGACGAGATCGGCGATCGTGGTGTCCTCCGTCTCGCCGGAGCGGTGGGAGACGACCGTGGTGTAGCCGGCGCGGTTTGCGAGCTGGATGGCGTCGAGCGTTTCGGTGAGCGTGCCGATCTGGTTGAGCTTGATGAGGACGCTGTTCGCAACGTGCTTTTCAAGACCCATCTTGATGCGGCGCACGTTCGTGACGAAAAGATCGTCGCCGACGAGCTGCACGCGGTGGCCGAGCGCGTCGGTGAGCATCTTCCAGCCCTCCCAGTCGTCTTCCGCCATGCAGTCTTCGAGCGAGATGATCGGGTACTTATCGCAGAAGCTGACCCACATATCGACCATCTCCTGCCGCGTCATGGTAATGCCGCGCTTCGGGAGATGATAGCAGCCGTCCTCGGCCTTGAACCAGTCGGAGCAGGCCGCGTCCATGGCGAGCATGAAGTCCTCGCCGGGCTTGTAGCCCGCGAGCTCGATGGCCTTGACGATCGCGCGCAGGCCGTCCTCGTCGCTCGCCAGATCGCTGGGGGCGTAGCCGCCCTCGTCGCCGACGCTGGAGGTGTGCAGCACCTTGGAGAGCGTGTGGAACACCTCGCTACACCAGCGCAGCGCTTCCTTCCAGCTCTTCGCGCCGACGGGCATGATCATGAACTCCTGAATGTCGGCCGCGGAGGATGGCGCGTGGACGCCGCCGTTGAGCACATTCATCATCGGCACGGGCAGCGTCTTGGCGTTCACGCCGCCGATATAGCTGTAGAGCGGCAGGCCGAGCGCTTCGGCGCTTGCCTTCGCCACGGCGAGAGACACGCCGAGCATCGCGTTCGCGCCGAGACGGGTCTTGTTCGGCGTGCCGTCGAGCTCGATGAGGAGCTTGTCGATATACGGCTGGTCGAGCGCGTTCAGGCCGTTGAGCGCCTCGGCGATCTCGCCGTTGACGTTTTCCACAGCCTTCTGCACGCCCTTGCCGAGATAGCGGGACTTGTCGCCGTCGCGCAGCTCGCAGGCCTCGTAAATGCCGGTGGATGCGCCGGACGGCACCGCCGCGCGGCCGACGACGCCGTTATCGAGCGTCACCTCGACCTCGACCGTGGGGTTGCCGCGGGAGTCGAGAATTTCTCTTCCGAGAACATCAACGATTTCAAAATACTCTTTCATGGAAAACTCCTTTCCTGCAGAGCAAAACAATGGGGTTGGTTACTTTACGATCAGGCTCTCGCCGGTCATCTGCGCGGGCTTCGAAAGACCCATAAGGTCGAGCATCGTCGGGCAGAGGTCGCACAGGCGGCCCGGGCGGAGTTTTACATCCGCGCCGGAGACGATCAGCGGCACGGGGTTGGTGGTGTGGGCGGTGTCGGGGCTGCCGTCCGGCTTCATAATGCGGTCGGCGTTGCCGTGGTCGGCGGTGATGAGGATCACGCCGCCCATCTTCTTCACGGCCTCGACGATCTGCCCGACGCACTCATCCACCGTTTCCACGGCCTTGATAGCCGCGGCCTTGACACCGGTGTGACCGACCATGTCGCAGTTGGCAAGGTTGCAGATCACAACGTCGTATTTGCCGCTCTCGATGCGCTTTGCGCACTCGTCCGCGACCTTGTAGGCGCTCATCTCCGGGATGAGATCGTACGTCGGGAACTCCTTCGGGGACGGGATGAGGCAGCGGTCCTCGCCGGGGTAGCAGGTCTCGGTGCCACCGTTGAAGAAGAACGTCACATGGGCGTATTTCTCGGTCTCGGCGATGCGCAGCTGCGTCTTGCCGAGCTTGCCGAGATATTCGCCGAACGTCATTTCGATCTCCTCCGGCGGAAAGGCGATGGAGACGTTGGGGATCGTCGCGTCGTACTGCGTGGTGCAGACATAGTGCAGCGGGAAGAAGCCGTTCGGGCGCTCAAAGCCGTCAAACGCGGGGTCGACGAGCGCGCGGGTCATCTCGCGGGCGCGGTCGGGGCGGAAGTTGATGAAAATAACGCTGTCGCCGGAGCGGATACAGCCGTTGGGGTCGCACACGGTCGGCGCAACGAACTCGTCCGTTACGCCGGCTTTGTAGCTCTCCTCCACGGCGTGGACGGGATCGGCATCCTGCACGCCCTCGCCGCAGACGACGGCGCGGTAGCCCTTCTCGACGCGGTCCCAGCGCTTGTCGCGGTCCATGCCGTAAAAGCGGCCCTGGATCGTGGCGACCTTGCCGGTGCCGAGCTCGGCGCACTTTTCCGCAAGCGCCTTCACATAGCCCGCGCCGGAGGTGGGGGCTACGTCGCGGCCGTCGAGCAGCGCGTGGACATAGACTTCCTTCACGCCGCGGCGCTTGGCCATTTCGAGCAGTGCGAAGAGGTGGGTGATGTGGCTGTGGACGCCGCCGTCGGAGAGCAGTCCCATAAGATGGAGCCGCGCGCCGGTGTGCACGCACTCGTCCATGGCGGATTTGTAGGCGGGATTTTCAAAGAAGCTGCCGTCCTCGACGGCGTTGGAGATGCGGGGGAGATCCTGATAGACAACACGCCCCGCGCCGATGTTCGTGTGACCGACCTCGCTGTTGCCCATCTGCCCGGCGGGCAGGCCGACGTCGAGACCGGAGGCCTGCAGCTGCGTGTTCGGGCACTCGGCAAAGAGCTTATCGAGATTGGGGGTTCTGGCGCAGGAAATGGCGTTCTCCGGGCCCGCCGGGGCGAGACCGAAGCCGTCCATAATGAGAAGTACGGTAGGCTTTTTGCTCATGGCTTATTCCTCCTTGCAGCCCTCGCGGATGATCGCGGCAAAGTCGTCGATCTTGAGCGACGCGCCGCCGATGAGGCCGCCGTCGATGTCGGGCTGGGCGAGCAGTCCGGCGCAGTTTTTCGCGTTCATGGAGCCGCCGTAGAGGATGCACACCTTGCGGGAGACGAGCGCGCCGTACTGCGCGCGCAGATTCTCGCGGATGTTGAAGCAGACCTCCTGCGCCTGCTCGTCGGTGGCGGTGCGGCCGGTGCCGATGGCCCAGATGGGCTCATAGGCGATGACGACCTTTTTGACCTGCTCGTCGGTCAGACCGTACAGCGCGGCCTTCACCTGATAGGAGATGCGCTCCATCGTGAGATCGCGGTCGCGCTCGGAGAGCGATTCGCCGACGCACACGATCGGGGTGATGCCCTTGGCGAGCAGTGCGTGGACCTTCGTGTTCACGAGCTCGTCGGTGTCGCCGTTGCTGGCGCGGCGCTCGCTGTGGCCGACGATGCAGTATTTTGCGCCGAGATCGGCGATCATATCCACGCTGATCTCACCGGTATGTGCGCCCTTGTCAAACTCGGAGACGTTCTGCGCGCCGACGCCGATGCGCCGCGCCTTCTCGCGCGAGAGCGCGGCGAGATGCGTCGCCGGGACGCAGAGCACAACGCTGCATCCGTTCATGCCCGCGGGCAGCTTCGTTTTCAGCTCCTCGACGAACGGCTTCACGCCGGAGGGGAGCTGGTTCATCTTCCAGTTCCCGGCGATGATGACTTTTCTGTATTTCTTGTTCATTAGCGGTTTACTCCCTTCGGTAAATACGCGCAAAGGGGCGGTAGCCGCCCCTTTGGTGAAAAATTACTTATCGAGCAGGCAGGCCACGCCGGGCAGCTCCTTGCCTTCCATGAATTCAAGCGACGCGCCGCCGCCGGTGGAAACGTGGGTCACCTTGTCGGCATAGCCCATCTTCTCGATGGCGCTGGCGCTGTCGCCGCCGCCGACGACCGTGACGCCCTGGCACTCCGCCATCGCCGCGGCAACGGCCTCGGTGCCCTTGGCAAACTTCGGGAACTCAAAGTCGCCCATGG
>CAVEPP010000167.1:0-4636 GCA_963617605.1 Alloprevotella sp.
CGGCGAACGTCCGCCAGTATTTCCCGGCGTCCGTCGGCAGATCGCCGACCATTTTGCCGGTCTGCCCGTTCATGGCAAAGAGGAAGCTCTTGCCGTTCCAGCGCGTCGAGAGCATCCACACCGGCAGCAACGCGTAGTGTACCTTGCCGCGGCGCAGCCGGACGTCCTGCGCGCGGGGGATGCAGGTATCGTACCCGCTCACGGTGTGCGCGAGCGCGTCGAGCACGGTTTTCCGGCAGCGCTCGTCGGCGCGGCTTTCGCAGTCGGCGACCGGAACGTCGTATTTATCCGCGAGGAAGCCGGGGAGATACGCCGTGGAAAACGGCTTGAGATCGGCATAGTCGTATGGCTCAATGGAATCCATGTGCGCGTCCGGCATCCGGCTCGAAGCGTCCACCGGCACCTTTTCAAAGGGCATCGAACCGTCGCGGCAGACCTCGAAATGGTCGGTCGTCGTGACCTCCCAGTCGCCGGTACGGAAAACGCGCGAGCGCGTCGCGTCGTAGCGCGCGTGGCCCTCCGCCTCGCCGTCGAACATCCAGAAGGGGACATAAACGCCCTGGATCTTCTCGATCTGGTTCTGGGCGGAAAACGCCTTCGGCAGGAAGGGCTTATTTTTATAGTGCCGTCGGAGCGCGGTGACCGCATCCTCGCGGCTGAGCTTGAAGGGCAGAACATAATCCGGCTTCAGCGCCCCGGCGAATTGCCCCGGCACGACGGTCGGGTTGCCGCAGTACGGGCAGGCGGTAGCGGCGGTGTTCGCGTCGCAGATGAGCTCCGCGCCGCACGAGGGGCAGGAATAGGTCTTCATCCCGGCGGCGTCCGCGCCCCAGTCGGAGTTTATGGAAGAGGTATCCCATGCACCGCTGTCCGCGCCGGACGAGGCCGCTTTTTCCGCGGCCTGCTGCGCCGCGGCAGCCCTGGCCTCTTTTTCCTTATACAGCGCCTCGATCTCCGCAACGGTGTACGAGCTGCCGCAGTAATCGCATTCCAGCTTCCCGGACGCGCCGGAATAGTGCAGCGGCCCGGTGCAGGACGGGCATTGGTAGTTGGTCACCTGTGCCGGCATAGGCTTTCATCCTTTCTGATAAAAAGAATGCTCCTGCTCCCTATAAGGAGCAGGAGCATTATAGCATATTTTCGCGGGAAACTCAATGAAAACCGCGCGTCAGCCGAAACGGACAGAGTTCAGAATGGCGTCAGCTTCCGAGCCGGGGGTGACGTCGAGTTCAAGAATGCATATATCGAGCCAGAGACCGTTATCCATCGGGCCGTAGTACTCCGTATAGGGAACGGTGTATCTCGTATATGTGCGGCCGACGCACTGCACGCCGCCGATGGTGCGCGGAGCGATCTCGGTGATGTTTTCGTAGATGTTGGAATAGGTGTTTATGATATCCTCGCTGCCCTTGATCTCAAACTTCATCTGGGGGTCGCCGGAATTTACAAAGCTGGTTTTCTCGGGCGTGTTGACGAGATAGAGCACCGTGACCTCTTCATCGTCGCCCTTCGTCCACCAGCCCTCGGCCGGAACGTCCACGGTGATCGTGGTGAACGACTTGGAAAGGAACTCCTGCACCTTGCTGCTCTTTGTTACAGTATTGCCCACGGAAGCGGGGATCTCCGTTGCCGTGGGGACTTCCGTGGCGGCGGGTTCGCCGGATTCGGCCGGTTCGTTCGGGACGGAGGGGGCGTCTGTTGCGATGGGCTCATCGGTGGTGCCGCTGCCGCCATCGAGCGGGGGAACATGCTCCAGTTTGGAGACGTCCACGGTGATCTTGCCGGTGTGCTTGTCGAGCAGATCGGAAAAGCGCAGCTCCACGGGCGTTTCGGTGTCGTTCAAAACGAACGCCGAGCGGACCTCAAGGCTTTTGCCGGGGTCGATCTCGGTCATCTGGCTGTCAACGATCGTATCATAGGATGTTGCACTCACGAAGATCGTGGCGGTCTCCAGCTCTACGCCGTTCTGGAACGCTTTCTCAAAAACCGTCCAGAGGAACGAGGCGGATGCCTTGCTGTTGTTCGTATAGGTGTAAGTTACGACGAGCGCGTCATTGCCGTCATAGTCCGGCATGATCTCGGCTTTCTGCATAAGGACCTCGTAATCGCCGATGACGACGCGGTTGGGGTTCTCCGGTTCGCCGGAGCCGCAGCCGCAGAGACTTGCCGCCAGCGCGACGGCCAGCAGCAGGCAGAGAATTCGGGTCGTTTTTTTCATGGTATCCTCCTTATTTTCCGGCGGTGAGAATGTCGCGGACGGTGTCCGCTACGCGGTCGGTGTATTCGCCGCGCGCGATGGGAAGATCGACGATCGCGCCGCGCACGCCGCGGCGGAGCATGCTGTTTTTGTCCAGACGGAAGCCGTTGATGCTCGTCTGGTTTTCGGTGACGTTCGGCTGGATGCGGATGTGCGTGCCGCGCTGGAGATAGAGCCAGATCGTAACATCGAGATCGGGTTCCTTTTCAAACACGATCCGCTTTCCGGCCAGACCGCCCTTGACGGAAAACTTTGTGGGGAACGCCGCGGCGTGTGCGTCGAGCTTTGAAAAGATCTCCTCGATCGACGTGGAATAAGGGAGGTCAAATTCACGGAGCGCGGCGGCAGCGGCCATGGATTTCATTTTGTCGGCAAATGCCATAAGATCCTTCCTTTCCGTTGATTCAATTGTTGAGCGACCCGCCGCAGTATTCGCAGCAGCCGCGCTCGTCGGGGATCGTCGTCGCGCCGCACCACGGACAGGTGACGGCGGCTTTCGGCGCGGCGGCGGCTTTCGCTGCGTCGCGCGCCTCGCGGCGCGCGTCGGTGAGGATCGTTTTGATCTCCTGCGCCATGTCCGCATACGCCTTGTAGTAGGGGTGGATGGCCGGGTTCGGCTTGCGCATGAGAATTACGCCGCCCGGCGACGTGGTCTCCACGCTCGCGTTGTTGAGCTTGAAGCGGATCTCGTCAAAATACGGATGATTCACACGGATCACGATGCGGAAATCGTAGTGGAAGGAATAGCGCGGCGGATTGTAGCTCACGCGCTTGTTGTCCTTGTCGGTGGTGTATTCCTCGCTGCGGCTCTCGTCGATGTCGATATCGACGCCCGTGACCTGCGAAAAGTCCAGTACATCGGGATTCGCTGCGGCGAGATCGCGCGCTGCGGTGACCATAAACTTCCCGGCGTCCTCGTCAATGAGGATCTTGGTGTTCTCGCCGAGACTGCGCGTTACGTGGAACGCGGCGACGGCGGCGCGGTTTTCCTCGCGGCAGGCGAGCTGCGCGCGGATATCCTCCACGGTGCTCTGCCGCCGGTCGCTGAACCAGGGGGAGAGCTTTCCCGCGCAGTCCTTGCAGAGATTGCCGTCTTCCAGCTTGCGGTTGCCGAGAAAGCCGATCTTCTCTCCGCAGATGCTGCAATACTTTTTGTCAAAGAGTCCCATGAAACTGCCTCCTGTTTTGTTGTTTTATAATGTGTCGAGCACGGCGGCAAAATAGGCCGGGGAAACGGAGGAATAGACAAAGGCGTCGGCGAGACAGTCCTTTTTTGCCTGTGTGACCGCGGCGGCAAGGGCGCCGTCGGCGATCTCATCCACGAGCAGAACGGTTTTGCACTCCGGCGTTCGGCTCTTTACCTCGCGGCCGAGTGCGAGACGCTCTTCGAGCGTCCACGGCGATTGGCGCGTAACTTCCAGAATGAGCGCGAAGGCCGCGCAGGAGCGGCAGAGTATTGCAGTCTGTCCGGGAGACCCGGCGCGGCGGACGACGAAATCCGGCTCGCTTTCGGCGAGCGAGCGGGCGATCGCCTCCGCAAAGAGATTGGATGGCATATCCAAAACGATCCGGCGCACGGCATGACACCTCCTTCTTACACAAAGCATCATACCGCGCACCGCGCGGCCGCACCCCATACTTTTGGACGGGGAAAAGGAAACCGCCTGCGGAAAACCGCAGGCGGCAGAAAGAAAGCGTTTTCGTTATTCGTCCTCGGCGAGGTCGGCAATGAATTTGGCGCTGCTCACGGCGAGCGCGAGCTGAAGCTTGTTTTCGAGATTCGTTTTTTGCAGCATGTTGGTCACGTGGTATTTCCCGGTCGTTACCTCCACACCCATCTCCTCGGCGATGCGCCCATAGGAGAGGCCGCGCACGAGATAGCGCAGCACTTTTTTCTCCGCGCGGGTGAACTCGCTGCTCTTCGCCGTGCCGATGTCCACATCAGGCGGCGCGTCGGGGAAAATGTGTTCGCCGCGCATCGTGGCGCGGACAACGTCCATAAGCGTTTCCTCGGCGGCGTCCTTGTACCAGAGACTGTCGGCCCCGGCATCCTTCGCTCCGGCGAGCACCGCGCCGTCCACAAGCGACGTGACAACGACAATCTTTACTCCCGGATGGCGCTGCCGGATCTTCTTTGCCGCTGCGAGACCGTTTTCCCGGTGCGCCGTCTGCACGTCCATCAAAAGAAGGTCAAAGGCTTCGGCATCGCAGAGCGCCGGAGCCTCGTTTGCCCCGGCAATCGAGGCGGCGACACAGTAATCGGGCTCGGCTTCGATATAGCTTTCCAAAAGGCTGCGGATCAGCTTCTGATCCTCTACGATCATCACATCAGGCGGCGCGTCGGGGAAAATGTGTTCGCCGCGCATCGTGGCGCGGACA
>CAVEPP010000168.1:0-4630 GCA_963617605.1 Alloprevotella sp.
GCATGGGCCTCTGGGCGCTGCGTCTGCAATTTACGACGGAAAACGCCGGCGAGGTTGACCGCGTGCTTGCGGAGTACCACTCGGGCGCGCGCTTTGAGCCGGGCAGCTGTACGCGCGGACTTTATAACCGCGGCGTGGAATAAGACGAGACATAAAAGAAGGCAGAATATGATTATTTTGGCATCAAAATCGCCCAGAAGAAAGCAGCTGCTTTCGATGATGGGACTGGAATTTACGGTCGAGACCGCAGATGTTGACGAAACGATGGACAAAAGCCAGACGCCGGAGCATGAGGTTGCGGCGGTGTCGGCGCGCAAGGCCGCAAAAATTGCGGCAGAGCATCCGCAGGACGTCGTTGTTTCGGCGGACACGATCGTCGTCATTGACGGCAAAATTCTCGGAAAGCCGAAAGATGCAGCGGACGCGGCGCGGATGCTGCGGCTTCTTTCCGGCCGGACGCATACGGTCTACACGGGGCTCAGCGTTTCGTGCGGCGGTACATGCAGAACCGAGGTCGTGGCGACCGGCGTCACGTTCCGGGCGCTTTCCGACGCGGAAATTGCCGCGTATATTCAGACCGGCGAGCCGATGGACAAGGCAGGCGCCTATGGCATCCAGGGCTACGGCTCGATGTTTGTCTCGCATCTCGACGGGGACTATTTCTGCGTGATGGGCCTTCCGGTCTGTACGCTGGCTCGGATGCTCCGCGAGGCGGGAATCCAAATTTTAGGGCAGACTTAACGCAAACGCCGCGCCGAAACGGCGCAAGGATGTGATCGATTGAAAAAGAATTTCTGGACGGCAAGACTCAAAACCATCTTGATTGTGGCAGTGGTTCTGGCGGTGGTGGTGGCGGTGATTCTCGGCATCACGAGCGGCGCTACCTTCGGGGAAAATGTCATTGGGACCATTCTCTCCCCGTTCCGCACGGGCGTGGCCGCCATTGACCGGCAGGCCGAGCGGTACTACAACTACATCTTCGGCTATGAGGCGCTGAAGGCAGAAAATGAAGAGCTGCAAAAGAAAATCCTCGCAATGGAAGAGGATGTGCGCACGGCAGAGCAGTACCAGCGGGAAAACGAGCAGCTCAAGACGCTTCTGGGCCTGAGCGAAGAGCATGAGGACTACAGCTTTGTCTCGGCCTACATCATTTCGTGGGACGCTTCGGATTACAAAAGCGCCTTTACCATCGGCAAGGGCACAAACTCCGGCCTTGAAGAGGGCATGTGCGCTGTAACGGAGAACGGGCAGGTTGTGGGCCTGATTACAAAGGTCGGGCTCAACTGGGCGACGGTTACGACGATCATGGACTCGTCGCTGGAAATCAGCGCCTCCATCGCCTCCTCGGGCTACACCGGCGTTGTGCAGGGAACCTATCTTCCCGACGGCAGCAGCATTCTTCGCATGAACTATCTGCTGACCGACGCGATCATCAAAAATGACGACCAGGTCGTTACAACCGGCTCGACGCTTTATCCGCGCGGGCTGCTGCTCGGCTACATCACAAACGCGAGCCAGGACGAGACGGGCGTTGCCAAGTACGCGACCCTCAGCCCCTCGTGCGATCTGGACAAGCTGGAGCAGATCTTTATCATCACCGAATACGCAAATCAGTAAAAAGCAGACGTGAAAGGCAGGCGGCAGCGATGCGCGAAACATACAAAAACGCTCTGATGTGGGCGTTATACGCCGTGCTGGTGCTGTTTGTGATGCTGGTACAGACGGTGAGCTTCGGAAGGCCCCGGTTTCTGGGCACGAAGATCAGCATGATTCCGGTACTGGTGGCCTGTGTCACGATGCATACGGGAAGCGAGCGGGGCGCCGTGTTCGGCATGGCCTGCGGGCTTGTGTGGTGCCTGGCGGGCGCAGACGGCGGAGCGCTGCATATTGTGCTTCTGGCTGTCTGCGGCGCGGCGGCAGGCTATCTCTGCGACCGGTATCTGGTGCGGAACCTGGTGTCGGCGCTGATGATGAGTCTGATGTGCCTGCTGTTTTGCCAGCTGCTTCTGTTTTTCTTCCAGTGTATGCTCCATACGATTACAATTTCTGCAATTGGACAGGTGCTGGCGCAGATCGGGCTTTCGCTGCTGGTCTGCCCGCCGGTTTACCTTGCCGCATGGGCGATTCGAAAGGCAGGTGCTTAACCCATGGCAAGACGATCCAGGTTCCGGATGGTGGTGCTGATTGCCGTCATCATTGCGATTATGTGCGTGTTTCTGCTGCGGATGTACACGCTCGCAGCGGTCAGCCCCGACGAGCGCGCCGTGGCGGACGCGGACTCTATGACCTACCGTACAACGGTGGAGGCGGCCAGAGGCTGCATTCTCGACCGCAACGGAAACGTGCTGGTTTCCAACCGCGCGACATACAACATTGTCATCGTCAACTTCGTGCTGGCCAACACCGGCGCGCCGAATGAGAATATTTTAAAACTACTGCAGATGTGCCAGACGCTCGGCATCGAGTGCCAGAGCCACTTCCCGGTGACGAACACCCGGCCGTATGAGTACGACATGCAGAGTCTGGACACCACCTGGCAGAACTATTTCCGCATGTTCCTCAACAACCGGGACTATGACCTCGATATTTCTGCGCCGACGCTGATGCGCAATCTGCGCGAGGCGTATAAGATTCCGAACGACTGGAGCCAGGAGGACGTGTACAACGTTATCGCAGTCCGGTACGAGCTGGAGCTGCGAAGCATTGACGGCGTGGGTCTGGAAAACTACATGCTGGCAGAGGACGTGGACGCGGCGTCGCTGGCCGCGATTGCAGAGCTCGGCATTCCGGGCGTTATCGTCCAGTCTGGCACGGTGCGCGAATATAAAACGGCTTACGCCGCGCATCTTCTCGGCACGCTCGGCAAAATGGAAGCGGCAGACTGGGAGATATATCAGGATAAGAACTACGCCATGAACGCGATGATCGGAAAATCCGGCATCGAGCAGGCGTTTGAGGAGTATCTGCACGGAACGTCCGGCGTCAAATGGACGACGGTATCGTCGACCGGCGACGTGCTGGATGAATACTATACGAGCCTTCCCCAGCCGGGCAACAATGTAGAAACGACCATCGATATTTCTTTGCAGGCCACGGCCGAGCAGGCACTCGAGAAGGTTATTCTCGATCTGCGCGAAAACGGCGTCGGCAAAAACAAGGAAGGTAAGGACGCCAAGGGCGGCGCCGTGGTTGTCCAGCAGGTAAAGACCGGCGAGGTGCTCGCCTGCGCGAGCTATCCGACCTTCAACCTTGCAACATACCGGCAGGACTTCACGGAGCTGAGCCAGGACGAGTACTCCCCGCTTCTCAACCGCGCCCTGCAGGCGGCATATCCGCCCGGCTCCATCTACAAGATGGTTACGGCCATTGCCGCCATTGACTACGGCCACTACAGTCCCTATTTCAAAATCCTGGACGAGGGCCTTTATACCTTTTACGATTCGTTCCAGCCGAAGTGCTATGTCTGGTCGCGCGCGACCGGCGCAACACACGGCAACATCGACATGCGCGAGGCAATTGCCCATTCGTGCAACTACTACTTCTATGAAGTGGGCCGCGTGACGTATGACACGGCAAAAAAGGAAGTCGGCGTCAACCCCTTTGACGTGGTTGCAAAGGCGCTGGGTCTCGGCGAGCCGACGGGTGTTGAGCTGGCGGAGGATACCGGCATGCGGGCCAACGCCGAAAACAAGGCGAAGGAATATGAAAACGACGATGCCGGCTGGTACGGCGCGGACGTTTTGCAGGCGGTCATCGGCCAGAGCCTGAACAAGTTTACGCCGATGCAGATGTGCTCGTATGTGCAGGCGCTGGCGAACCAGGGCACACGCTATGAGGCGACGTTCCTGTCCCGCGTCATTTCCTGGGACTATCAGGAGCTTATTCTGGAGCATGAGCCGACCGTTGCAAGCCAGCTTGAAATGTCGGACGAAGCAAAGCTCTGCATTTCCGAGGGCATGTACATGACGACCCAGGAAGGCACCGCCGAGGATTACCTCAAGTATTATCCCGTGAAGGTTGCCTGTAAGACCGGTACGGCGCAGTGGCAGGGCACGACATCCTCCGGCGCGTTCGGCGGCTCGGACCATGCATCATTCGTTTTATACGCTCCGGCAGACGATCCCGAGATTGCCATTGCGGTCTATGTGGAGAAGGGCTCGAAGGGCGGCAATCTGGCAAATGTCTGTATCCCGATTCTGGACGCCTATTTCTCGTCCACCACGCACTATGAAACCGTAATGACCGAAAATACCGCGGATTGATTTTCAATTTATGTACCGCTGATTCTACTTGAAAGAGGAAACATCTTATGACCGATCTTTCCCAGATCAGAAATTTTTCCATTGTTGCCCACATCGACCACGGTAAGTCGAGGCTGGCGGACCGTCTGCTCGAACAGTGCAACACCGTGGACAAGCGCGAGATGGAGGACCAGATTCTGGACTCCATGGATCTCGAGCGCGAGCGCGGCATTACCATCAAGGCTAGAGCCGTGCGGCTTGACTACCGGGCAGACGACGGAAAAGACTATGTCCTGAACCTCATCGACACCCCGGGCCACGTGGACTTCAACTACGAGGTCTCGCGGAGCCTGTCTGCGTGCGAGGGTGCGGTGCTGGTGGTCGACGCG
>CAVEPP010000169.1:0-4624 GCA_963617605.1 Alloprevotella sp.
GGGCACTTCGACCGCCGGGGCAGCCGTACCCTCCTTATAGAATACCAGCTCCAGGCCGGAATCCATAACGTCCTCCAGCGTGAGACGATTATCCACAAGCCGGCCTTCCAGATCGTCGTCGCCCTGGAGATCGATCTCGATCTCGCCGTCGCTTTCCAGTTCATACCGGCAGGTCTCGGTATTGCCATCAACTACCACGCGGCATTTGTTTTTGGAAAGCAGCTCAATGGTAAACCCGCCCGACCACATATCTTCGATCTCGACACGGTTTCCCGCATAGGTGCCGTAGGAGGCGACATACACGCCATAGGTCGGATCGTCCGCATCGCTGTCGCTTCCAAAAAAGCCGATCAGCAGGAACACGAGCGCCGCGACGCCGATGGCGATGAGCAGGAACGGAAGAAACGACGACTTTTTCTTCTGCGGCTGACTGCCGCCGGGAATATCGCGCGGCGGGCGGGGCGGCTGCGTACCGCCGGGGCTGGCCGCCGCAGGGTCATAGGAATAGGTATTGCGCGTAATCTCCGGCGAGTATGAGCCGGACGCCGGGCTGCTCTGCGAGGCCGGATTATACGTATAGCTGTTCGGCGAATACGAGCCGGACGGGGCGGTATTCTGCGTCGGCGGGGTGTAGGTATAGTCGTTCGCCGGGGCGGAATATGTATAGCCGTTTGCCGGGGTGGGGTCGCTGACCGGCGCTGTCGGTGTGACGGCCGGTTCTGACGGCACACGCTCGACCTTTGCGCCGCATTCGGTGCAGAATTTCGCGTCGTCCGCGAGCTTCGCACCGCAGTTCGTGCAGAATGCCATGGACGGATTCCTCCTTATTTCCCTCATTTTCTTCATTATCCCATAGTTTTCGGGAAATAGCAACAACGAAAAAAACACGTCGCTTTATCCTAAAGCAGCGTGTTTTTTTCGTTGAATGAAATTACAGGCTCGCCTTGGCCTTCTCGCACAGAGCAGTGAAAGCGGCGGCGTCATGGATCGCGAGCTCGGAGAGCATCTTGCGGTTCATGTCGATGCCAGCCTTCTTCAGGCCGTGCATGAAGCTGGAGTAGTTCATGCCGTTCATCTTGCAGCCGGCGCTGATACGGGTGATCCACAGCTGGCGGAAGTCGCGCTTCTTGAGCTTGCGGCCGACGTAAGCATAACGGCCGGACTTCATCAGCTGCTGGTTAGCCATCTTATAGTGACGGGACTTGTTTCCCCAATAGCCCTTGGCAAGACCCAGCTTTTTATTTCTTCTCTTGCGCGTCATCATCGCGCCTTTGACTCTGGCCATCTTTCAGTCCTCCTTATTTGTACGGAATCATCTGCTTGATCGTGGGCGCGGTGGTGGCGTCCGCGTAGGCGCCCTGACGGAGGCCTCTCTTGCGCTTGGCGGTCTTCTTGTTGAGAATGTGGCTCTTAAAAGCGTGGGCGCGCTTGACCTTGCCGGTCTTGGTGAAATTGAATCTCTTCTTCGCGCCGCTGTGCGATTTCAGTTTCGGCATCTCGGAATATCTCCTTTACTTTTTGTTTGCTTGTTTGTCGGGGGCCTTGGGGGAAAGGAACATGAACATATTCCGTCCCTCCATCTTGGGGTTCTTGTCCATGGTGGCGATCTCGGCACACTGGGCGGCAAAGTTCGTGAGAAGCTGCTCGCCAATGTTGGTGTGCGCCATTTCACGGCCGCGGAAACGCACCGTGACCTTCAGCCGGTCGCCGTCCAGGAGGAATTTCTGTCCGTTTTTCAGCTTGGTATTGAAATCGTTTTCGCCGATGCCCGGGGACATGCGGATCTCCTTGATCTCAATGATGCGCTGATTCTTGCGGGCTTCCTTTTCCTTTTTGGTCTGCTCAAAGCGGTATTTACCGTAGTCCATGATCTTGCACACGGGCGGCTTCGCCTGCGGAGAGATCAGGACAAGGTCCATCTCCCGCTCTTCAGCGATGCGGAGCGCCTGCTCGCCGGACATAACGCCGAGCTGCTCGCCTTCTTCACTGATCAGGCGAACCTCCGGTTCGCGGATCTCTTCGTTGAGCAAATGATTCTGGGTAGCGATCGTTAAACACCTCCAAATAAGTCGCCGGCGCTCTCGCGCCTTTTCATGGATGCAAAAAAGCGGATACGCAAACCGCATCCGCACACACTCCGACCCCATACCAGTGGGAGCCGAAAAATGTTGACCGCGGCGCGCCCTGAGCGGCCGGGTGAGACCGGAAACGATCTGCTTTCTTTTAAGCATGGATATTATAGCCGCCGGAAAAAGAAATGTCAAGAGGAAGAGCAAAAGAAATTTACCCTTCCCCTTGGAATCTCGGATAGTTTTACTCGGCCTTTTCCGCTTCGAGCTGCTTGGCGATCTTCACGATGCGGCTCGTGCCGAGGCGCTCCGCGCCGAGCTCAATGAAGTGCTCGGCATCCTCAATGGACGAAATGCCGCCCGCGGCCTTGACCTTGACGGCGGGATCGCAGTGCGCGCGCATGAGCGCCACATCATCAAACGTCGCGCCGCCCTTCGAGAAGCCGGTGGAGGTCTTGATATACTCCGCGCCGCTCGCCGAGACGATCTCGCAGAGCTTGATCTTTTCCTCATCCGTGAGCAGGCAGCACTCGATAATGACCTTGAGGAGCTTTCCGCCGCACGCGGCCTTGATGCGGACGATCTCGTCGAGCAGCATGTCCCAGCACTTGTCCTTCACCATGCCGAGATTGATGACCATGTCGATCTCGTCCGCGCCGTTTTTCACGGCGTCCTCAGTCTCAAAGACCTTGCAGGCGGTGGTGTTGTAGCCGTTCGGGAAGCCGATGACGGTGCAGATCTTCATCTGGCCGTTTACATAGCGCTTGGCCCCCGCCACATGCGCGGGCGGGATGCACACGGAAGCGCAGCCGAAGCGGATCGCGTCGTCGCACAGAGCGCGGATCTCCGCGGCGGTGCAGTCGGTGCGGAGGAGCGTATGGTCGCAGCGGGCAAGAATGTCTTTTATATCCATGATGTTCTGCCTTTCCTTCTTATTGATGTCTGCATCATATCACACGCGCGCCAAAGAAACAAGGCATTTTGTCCCCGGCGTGTGAATAGGCTATGGCGAGGTGTTACAAATGGATGAAATGCAAACCAACAATCGCGTCATTCTCTGCGGCACGCCGCTTTCTTCCCCGGTTTTCTCCCACGCCAGCCGTCTTGAGCCGTTCTACACGTTTCCGCTGGAGGTCGCGCGGCTCTCCGGTACGGTAGACACGGTCAACGTTCTCCTCCGCGAGGAGCTGCTGCCGGAGCTCAAACCGTCGCGCGCGGGGCTCATCCGCATTGCGGGCGAGGTGCGCTCGTTCAACAACCACAGCGGCGAGGGCAGCAAGCTCGTCATCAGCGTGTTTGCCCGTGAGCTGTCTCCTCCGGAGACGCCCGTATGGGTCAACGAAGTGGAGCTGACCGGTACGCTCTGCAAAAGCCCGAACCGCCGCACCACGCCGATGGGACGGGAGATCTGCGATCTGATGCTTGCTGTCAACCGGCTCTACGGGCGAAGCGACTATCTTCCCTGCATCGTCTGGGGCCAGAACGCACGCCGGGCCGCGCTCTGGGACGTCGGCACGCGCGTGCATCTGCTCGGACGCATTCAGAGCCGCGAGTACATAAAGAATCTCGACGGGCAGGCGGTGCGCCGCACGGCGTACGAAATTTCCGTTTCGGATATCGCGGCGCTCCCGGCAGAATGACAAAAGAGCCGCGGATCACTCCGCGGCTCTTGTTTTCATAGGAAATTACTTATTGAAGATCTTGAAGATCGTGTCGAACGGATCCTCGCCGTCCTCTTCGGGGGCGGGAACCGCCGCGGGCTCCTTCTGGCTCTCGGCGCGCTCGCGCGCGTCGGTGAAGAGGCTCGCGTCGCGCGGCTCTTCGATCTTGACGGTCTCGGGCTTCTTCTCGTCAAAGCCGGTGGCGATGACGGTGACGACGATCTCATCGTCGAGAGAATCATCGAAGCTCGCGCCGAAGATGATGTTGGCTTCCGGATGCGCCGCGCCCTGCACGAGCATGGCAGCCGCCTCGACATCGTCGAGCCCCATTTCCTTGGAGCCGGTGATGTTGATGAGCACGCCGCGCGCGCCGTCGATGGAGGTCTCCATCAGCGGGCTGGAAACGGCCATCTTCGCAGCGTCTTCCGCCTTGTTCTTGCCGGCGGCACGGCCCACGCCCATGTGCGCAAGACCGGCGCCCTTCATAACGGCGGTCACGTCGGCAAAGTCGAGGTTGATGAAGCCGGTGTTCTTGATGAGCTCGGAGATGCTGCTCACGGCCTTGATGAGGACATCGTCCGCGATCTCAAAGGCGTTGGCAAGCGTGACTTTCTCGGGGCTGGCGTATTTCAGACGGTCGTTCGGGATGATGAGGAGGCTGTCCACGCGGCTCATCAGCTCGCTGACGCCCTGCTGCGCCTGTACCGCGCGGCGGCGGCCTTCCCACGAGAACGGGCGCGTCACAACGCCGACGGTGAGGATGCCGGCATCCTTCGCAGCCTCGGCTACGACCGGAGCCGCGCCCGTGCCGGTGCCGCCGCCCATACCGGCGGTAAGGAATACCATGTCGGTGCCCTCGAGCGCCTCGGTAATAGCGTTGCGGCTTTCCTCGGC
>CAVEPP010000170.1:0-4593 GCA_963617605.1 Alloprevotella sp.
ATGATCCTCTCCGGCGCGGTATGCGGTCTCTGCGGACTGCTGCTCGTCGGCAGCACAAACCATACGCTCACTACCTCCATTGCCGACGGGCGCGGCTTCACCGCTGTCATGGTCTCGTGGCTCGCCAAATTCAACCCTGTCTGGATGATCTTTACAAGCTTCCTGCTCGTGTTCCTCAGCCGCGGCGCGGGCGAGATCTCCACGGCGTTCGGTCTGAACCAGTCGTTCTCCGATATTCTCACCGGCATTATTCTTTTCTTCATCATCGGATCGGAATTCTTTATTACCTATAAGATCAACTTCCGCAAGAGCGCCGGGAAGGAGGACGCCAGCCATGTTTGATTTTGTTTCGTTCATTCCCCGTGCCATCGTGCAGGGCATCCCTCTTCTTTTCGGCAGCACCGGCGAAACGCTTACGGAAAAATCCGGCAACCTCAATCTCGGCATCCCTGGCATCATGTATGTCGGCGGCATCTGCGGTGTTATCGGCGCGTTTCTGTATGAGCATGCCGTTCCCGCACCGGGCGCGCTCAACCCGTTTCTTGCCATAATCATTCCCCTGCTGAGCTCGCTTCTCGGCTCGCTGCTGATGGGCCTTCTCTACTGCTTCCTTACGGTAACGCTCCGCGCAAACCAGAACGTCACCGGCCTTGCCATGACGACGTTCGGCGTCGGCTTCGGTAACTTCTTCGGCGGCTCGCTCATCAAGCTCTCCGGCGCGGATGTTCCCTCCATCGCGCTCTCGCGTACGAGCGCCTTTTTCAGCGCATCGCTCCCGTTTTCCGATAAGCTCGGCTGGTTCGGCAAGATATTCCTCTCCTACGGTTTTCTTGCCTACGCCGCCGTTATCATTGCTTTCATCTGCGCGTACATTCTGCGCCGCACGCGCGTCGGTCTCCAGCTCCGTGCCGTTGGCGAGAACCCCAACACAGCGGACGCGGCGGGCATCAACGTCACAAAATACAAGTACGTCGCCACCTGCGCCGGCAGCATGATCGCCGGTCTCGGCGGACTGTACTACGTGATGGACTATGCCTGCGGCGTATGGTCCAATAACGGCTTCGGCGACCGCGGCTGGCTCGCCATCGCGCTCGTTATCTTCACTGTGTGGCGTCCGAACATCGGCGTTTTTGCCTCATTCCTTTTCGGCGGACTGTACATTCTCCATATGTTCATCCCGTCCGGCATGAATCTCGCAGTGAAGGAGCTTTACAAAATGCTCCCCTATGTAATCACGATCCTCGTTCTGGTCATCGTTTCCATGCAGAAAAAACGTGAAAACGATCCCCCGGCGAGCCTCGGCCTTTCGTACTTCCGGGAGGAGCGCTGAATGAAGTACTCCACCGTGCTCTTCGATCTGGACGGAACGCTGACTGATCCGGTGCAGGGCATCTGCGGCAGCGTTCGCTATGCGCTGGAAAAAGCGGGCCGTCCTGTCGGCCCGATCGAGAGCTATCACAAGTATATTGGCCCTCCCCTGCTCCGCTCGTTTGAGGTTTACGCAAATGCCACGCCGGAGGAGGCGCAGGAGTTGCTCGGCTACTACCGCGAACGCTTCTCCACCGTCGGGCTTTTTGAAAACGAAGTGTATCCGGACATTCCCGAGCTGCTGCGGGATCTGAAGACTTCCGGCGTCCGCATTGCCGTTGCGACCGGCAAGCCGACGGTCTACTCCGAGCAGATCCTCGAGCACTTCGGCCTGCGGCAGTACATCGACATTGTTTCCGGCATTCCGCTGGACCGCGAGCCGCTGGATAAGTGCGAGGTGATCCTGCACGCGCTGTATGAAATGGGTATTTCGGATCGCTCCGGCTGCGTCATGGTCGGAGATCGGTCACACGATGCCATCGGCGCGAAAATGGCGCGGATCGATTTCATCGGCGTGCTTTACGGCTATGGCAGCCGCGAAGAACTGGAAGCCGAAGAAGCCGATACGATCGCGGAGAGCGTGTCGGCTCTGCGTTCCATTCTGCTTTCCTAATGCAATAAAATACCCCCGCCTGTCCGACGGCATCGACCGTCCGGCAGGCGGGGCGTTTTTCTATGGGACAGAACTTTTATTCTATGGTCACTTCCGCATTCGGGAACCAACTAATGGCTTCCTTAATGGCTTTCTGTGCCGGAAGTCCGTTGCCGAAAAGAACCACAAGGGCGTTCTCTTCCTCCGCAGGAGGATTCTCAAACTCCTTGAGCTCCACCATGGGGCCAACACAATCCACGAGGAAATGTCCCTCCGGCATGCTTACAAAGCCCTTGATGCGGTACGTTTCCTCGGCAAACATCCGAAGAAAGGACGTCATATCTTTTTTGCTGAAGCCCGAGACATGCAGCAGAAGCTTACGAAGCGTGATATCCCGCGTATGGATCTGCCCGTCCGCTGTATCTTCGGCGGGCTGCTCCTCCATCGCCGTCAGCCATTCCGGCTGGATCCGACCGAACGTTGTCTCAAAGGTCGGACGGTTCGGCTTCTGTGCGCGGACGATGGTGTTGATCTCGTCGAGCTGTTCGCGGGAGGCAAGATCGCACTTGTTGATGATGATCATATCGCTGATGGCGAGCTGCATACGGCAGACACGGGCGGTTTTATAAACGGTCATAAATCGTGCGCCATCCACGAGGCAGATGGCCCCCGCATACTCCAAATTAGGGAATTTATCCCTCTGACGGAGAATGGTGCCGACGGCCGTCGGGTCGGAGAGGCCGGAGGCTTCCACAAAGATCGCATCAAAGTTCTCCCGCTGCAGACGAAGAAGCGCGTCCTCAAACTGTTCGATCTTGCAGGCGCAGAAAATGGAGCCATTGTTGATCTCCTCCATCTTGATATCAAGATCCTCCAGCAGTGCGCCGTCTACTCCCTGCTTGCCGAACTCGTTGACGACGATGGCCGTGCGCCGGTCAGGAAACAGGCGTACGAACTGGTGCAGAAACGTCGTCTTCCCCGCCCCAAGAAATCCGGTGATAAGATACAGCTTTGTCATGATGCTCGTCCCCTTTTCAATGCCACCGCACGAGGCGCACTTCCAGCGCCGTTACCGCGCGATTGAGCACCGTGATGACCAGCGCCACGAGCAGGATGCCTGCAAGGACGTTGGTATAGTTAGCGTAATCGGCAAAGTTTCGGATGAAATAGCCGAGACCGCTGTGCGCGCCCATCATTTCGGCGAGCGTCAGCAGCATGAAGGCCGAGGAGAGCGAGCTGCGCAGTCCGGTGAGTATGCCGGGCATAACCCACGGCAGAAGCACCTCCCACAGCAGCTCGCGCTGCCTGAGCCCCAATACTCTCGCGCTGTCAAGAATTCTCTGATCCAGCGCGCCGACGCGGGCCACCATCTGCAAAAACGTCGGCCAGAAAATGCCAATGATCAAAACCATGGCGGAGGCCGATCGGAACGAAGGCATGATCGCAATAAGATATGGCGCATAGATGATGGCCGGAATGGGCGACAGCACGCGGGCGATCGGTACCACGGTATCCCGCAGACGAGGGTTCCATCCGGCAATCAGTCCAAGAGCCACGCCGAGCGGCAGCGACACACCGAAGCCGATGAGCAGCAACGAGAGCGAGGAGAATATGCCGAGGATCATTCGCTCGCGCATCGTATAAAAGACCGAGAAAACGGCTTCCGGCGTCGGTACGAGGATGATGTGGCCGCGGCCGAGGCGCGTCGTATACACCTGCCAGAACAGCAGAACGAAAAAGACGATTGCGCCGATGTCTCCGGCGGTGCGCGCTTTTTTCCGCCGGATTTGCTGATAGATCACAGCAAACTCGATGAGAGCGCACGCAACGGTCATACACACGGGACTCGCCTTGACCTTGGCGTTTCCCGGCAGATACATCGAGAGCATGAGTGCGGCGAAAAGAATGTGAACAGCGAAGATCGAACGGTTTTTTGTTTCCTGCTTTGTCATGGGTTCACCTCCGCCGCTTCGCCCCACTTATAAAAGAGCGAGATCATGTCCCGCCGCAGCGCGCAGCATTCGCTGGAAATAAGCAGCGTTTCCCGCTGGCGCGGACGTGAGAAGGGAATCTTGTGCCGGAAGACGATCCGCCCCGGCTCCATGAACGCTACGCGGTCGCCGAGCAGAATCGCCTCATCCATGTCGTGCGTCACGAACAGAACCGTTTTTCTGTCCTCTTCCCAGAGCTTCAGCAGAAGCTCCTGCAGCGCAAAGCGGTTTTTGGGGTCCAGCGCGGGAAATGGCTCATCCAGCAGCAGCGTAGGGCAGCCCATGCCGAGCACTCTGGCAATGGCAACGCGCTGCTGCATGCCGCCGGAAAGCTGGCTCGGCAGCATGCCCATGGAATCGTCGAGGCCGACACGGCACAGCGCCTCCTCAGCGCGGGAGCGCGCTTCCGCCTTGGAGAGAGAATGGTCACTCTTCCGAATGGCAAACGATACATTGTCCCGCGCCGTCATCCACGGAAAAAGAGCAGGGCTCTGGAATACAACACCTCGATCGCTGCCGGGGCCGGTTATCGGGACTCCGCCACATACAAGACTGCCGCTTTCCGGCTGTTCCAGCCCGGCAAGCAGCCGAAGGAGTGTGGATTTCCCGCAGCCAGAAGGGCCAATAAGGGAAAGGAACTCC
>CAVEPP010000171.1:0-1120 GCA_963617605.1 Alloprevotella sp.
TACTTCAACGGCAAGGTCACGCTCACCGACGATCAGCTCGCAGCGGCGGACGTGAACGGCGACGGCGAGGTCGATAACCTTGACGCCAACACCATCTACCGTTACTTCAACGGCAAGATCACCGAATTTCCCGCGGCGTAACAAAGGAGAAAAGCAATGAAGAAAAGAATCGTATCAGTAATTCTTGTTCTTTGCCTGATGGTGAGTCTCTCGGTGAGCGCATTTGCCGCCGAGCTCACCCCCAGCGCGGACAAGACGAGCGTGGAAGCGGGATCGGACGTAACGGTCACGCTGACGCTCAGCGAGGACATCCCCGACGTAACGACGCTCTACTACATGCTCCGCTATAACGGCGATCTCTATGATTTCAAGAGCGGCGCGGCCGGAGCAACGGCGGGCGTCGTGGTCTCCGATCCTATGACGGACAAGACCGGCAGTTTTGTGCGCGTCAGCTATCTGGACAGCGGCTCTGTGGGCGCGACGATGAAGCAGGGCGTGTTTGCAACGCTCGTTTTCACTGCGAAGACGACCGTTGCCGAGACCACGGACAGCAGCTTTGAACTCATCTTCAAAAACGGTGAGGACAAGGACGGCAACGCCATCACCCACACTGCCGGTGAAGCGGCAAAGGTGACCGTGACGAAGAAAGACGTCAAGGCGGGATACACCCTCACGATGTCCGAGGACAAGGCCGTGAAAGCGGGCGAGGCCGTGGCCATCCCCGTGACGCTGGGCCACACGGGAGACGAGACCACGTTCCACGCGGCGGACATTACGTTCACCTACGATACCGAGAAACTGACGTACAATTCCGTCACCACCCCGGATAGTAACTGCATCGTAACGGAGAATAACGAAACGATCCGTGTGCTGGCCTACGGCGAAGCAAAGAACCTCGGCGCGGCGGTGTTCACGCTGAACTTCACGGCCAAGGCAGACGCTTCCGGCACTGCGGACGTGAAGGTGACGAGCGCGAAGATCGACAAGTCGGCGAACGCCGTTGCGAAGGATGCGCCGGAAGCGACGCTTGAAGATGATCTGACGGTGATCACGATCAAGGCGACGCATAAAGTCACGCTGGATGAAATCTTCACGGGCGATTCGACCGTGGAGGACGGCG
>CAVEPP010000171.1:1728-4563 GCA_963617605.1 Alloprevotella sp.
TACACGATCCCCGGCGCGAAGATCACCGGCACGCCGCTCACCGTGACGGTCGAGAAGACGTTCAGCACGAAGAGCGTGAACGTGCAGCAGTACGTGAAGCTGGAGAACGAGCAGTCCGTCTGGCTGGTTACCGTGGCAGCTGAGCCGGGCACGGGCAGCGTGTTCACCTACGGCGGCAAAGAGATGTACAAGAGCGAGAAGTACGCCGATAACGGCACGTATGCGTATCTGGTGATCGCGCAGACGCTCACGAAGGAAGAAGCGGCGGCGCAGCTCGGCATCAAGACCGGCGATGTGGCCGGAACGGTCGATTACAGCGGCGATGTGAACGGCTCGAAGACCGTGGACATCAACGACGCGCAGCTCGTGTACGACCTGTACAACGCGCACTATTCGAGCTTCGACACGGTGACGATGTACAAGTTCCTGTGCGCGGACGTTTCGGACAGCACGCCGGACGGCGCGACGCTCCTGAACGTCAACGACGCGGTGGCGGTCGTCGGCCTCATCAAGTAAGTTTTCCCCTTTCCCCAAGCCTCCCCCCAAAAGGGGAGGCCTGTGGGAAAAAAATCCCGTATGTCGTTTGACATACGGGATTTTTTATTATTTATCCTTATCCGGCCGGAAGACCCAGCGCTTCTGGATCTGGTAGCTTGCAAGGAAGAGCACGCCGTCCACCGGGATCTTGATGACCGTTTCGAGCAGATTCGTTGCGTGTGTGAGATCCTGCAATACCGAAACGAGCACCGCCGAAAGGCCCGCCTGTACAACGGCCAGCACAGCATACCGCCAGATCGACCGCCCCGCCGCACTTTTGTCCTGGAACACGAGCAGCCGGTTGAGCAGAAAATTCGTCACGGCGGAAACGATGCGCGCACCGTAGGTCGCGCAGAGCTCGCGCGTGCCGTCCGGCAGGGAGACGAGAAGGACGGAGTTGAGCAGTGTAAAAAGCCCATAATCCAGCAGAAAGCACACGGCGCTGCTGCCGGAAAAGCGGAGAAACGATTTCAAAGCGGCGTTACTCCTTCTTATCCCCGTGGAAGATGTGGCGGAAAATGAGCTTGTAGATCCGCCAGGAATCCTTTACGGTGTTGAAGTGGCTGGTCTGGTTCTCGTCGATGTACACGGTATCGATCACGACCTCGCCGACGCCGAGCCCCGCGCCTCGGAGCGAGAGGAGCATCTGCGTTTCGTATTCGTACCGTTCGCCGCCGATGGAGCACATCAGCGGCAGGTGACGGCGGGCGATGGCGCGCAGTCCCGTCTGCGTGTCGGTCACGCCGACGCCGCAGGCGAGCTTCATAAAGCTGCGCGTGATCTTGTTGCCGAGCTTGCTGCGCAGCGGGACTTGCTCCAGCGAAAAATCCCGCACGCCGAGCCAGAGCTTGTCCGGCTCACGGCACATTGCCTCGGCAACGGCCATGGCGTCCTTGGGGCGGTGCTGATTGTCGCCGTCCACGACGACGACGCCGTCGATATCCGGCCGGTTCTCTACGCACCAGGCAAACGCCGTTTTCATCGCGCGGCCCTTGCCGCGGTTCACCTCGTGCCGCAGCACTGTGACGCCGGGGCGCTCGGCGGCTTCCGTGAAGGGCTGGAGATGCCCTTCGTGGCTGCCGTCGTTGACGACGACGATATCGTCAAAGCCCTCGGCCAGCAGACCGTCCACGACCTGAATGAGCTTTTCGTCCGGCTCGTAGGAGGGGACGACAGCGGTAACTTTCATTTCGCTTTAACCCTGCCTTTATCAGAGAGTTTCGTAGTTGCTGATGACAAAACCGGCGTCGGTCTGCAGGAAGTAGATGCGCATGGTGGCATCGGCATAGTCGATGGCCTGCCCGTTGTGCGTGCAGTTGGCGTCATAGGTCACATCCACGCTGTAGCAGTTGTCCGCCCAGATCACCACGCCCGAGGCGGTGGTGTTGGAAACGTCGATATTGCCGTAGGCGGTGTTCCAGACAACGCCGTTATAGGTGTCCTGCAGATCGGTGTAGGCCTGCGTGCCGGGCGTGAGATAGGCGAGCGCGGCGTACAGATTGCCCCACGTACCGTTGTAGCCGTTCATATAGTAGGTGAGATACGCCTTCACGAAGCTCACAGCGCGCGTGGTGTACTTTTCGGCGTCCGCCCCGTCAAGACAGAGCATGAAATCACCCTCGGCAGTCTTCGTAACGCTGCATCCCGCGGGCGGCTCGGCGGTCAGCTCCGGCTCGATCAGGAGACCGTCCACCTTGTATGTCGTCCACGAAACGGGGTTGATGAGCTGATCCTTGAGCGGCTCATAGGAGAAGTTGCTCTGCGTTTCCCCGGCGTACTCGCTGCCGAGCTCGATGCCGTTGCAGAACACCTTGCTGCCAACGGCGACCTCGACCGAAGCGGACTTCGTCCCTTCGAGCTCAAGCTCTACATCGGAAACGGTCCAGTTGACGTCGCTGCCGGAGAGCGTGATGCGGGCGAGCGTTTTGTCGCCGTCCTTGAGAACGTAGGCGGGCGCTTCGTCGGTATAGTCGAGCGAACGGAACGCCTGCACGCTGTTGCTGCCGAAGCGCTCTTCCATATAGGCGCGCACGCGGTCGCGGCCGTCAATGTTCTCCGGGCGCTTCTCATACCAGAGATCGGTCCAGTCGTCGGCGGTATAGGAAGCGAGCCACGCTTCAAAGGCGCGCTGCGGCGCCTGCCGCACGGCCTCGGCGTGCCGCTTTTCCTGCAGCACGATGGCGTTCTGCTCGGCCTCGGCCGCGTTTTCGGCGTCCTTGTTCTTCTGGAAGCGCGCGAGCGCGACCCAGAGCACGATGAGAGCGGCAAGGAAGATCACCGCAACGACAAGAACATACG
>CAVEPP010000172.1:0-4536 GCA_963617605.1 Alloprevotella sp.
GATCCGCAGCGGCACGCTGCACATTGCAGGTGATCTCGCCATGGAGCGCGGAATGATCCTCGTCTCCGGCGGCGAGCTTATTGTGGACGGTTCCGTCTGGCTCGGCGAGGGCGACGTGATCCTCTCCGGCGGCGAGTTGATCGTTCCCGGCGGTGCGGAAGCGCTCGCGCTCGACGCCGGAACGCTCACCGTCACCGGCGGCGCGGTAAGAGAGCCGTAAGGCACACCGCATAAACGATAAAAACCGTTCCTCTCCCGGATGGGAAAGGAACGGTTTTTTTAAGCCTCCCTTGTGTAAAGGGAGGTGGCAAACCCGGAGGTTTTGACGGAGGGATTGTCGTTTTCCAGAGACTACAATCCCTCAGCTTCACTTCGTTCAGCAGCTCCCTTTGCACAAGGGAGCCTTGTTATCACGCATTCTCATCGAGATGCCGCTGGATGCGGCCTACGATGAGATCGAGCGCCACGGGGTTTTTGCCGCCCTGCGGCACGATGATGTCGGCGTTTTTCTTCGACGGCTCCACGTACTTTTCGTGCATGGGCTTTACGGTATTCTGCCACTGCTCCACAACGCTGCGCACCGTGCGGCCGCGCTTTTCGGTGTCGCGCAGCACACGCCGGGCAAGACGCACGTCGGCGTCGGCATCCACAAACACACGGATATCCATGAGATCGGAGAGCGCGGGATCGGCAAAGATCAGGATACCCTCGACCAGGATGACCGGGCGCGGCTCGATCTCGATGGTCTCGCCGCTGCGGTTGTGCACCTTGAAGTCATACACCGGGCAGTGGACCGAGCGTCCCTGCTTCAGAAGGCGCAGGTGCTCGATCATCATTTCGGTCTCAAACGCCTCGGGGCAGTCGTAATTGAGCTTGGTGCGCTCCTCGTAGGTGAGATCGTCGTGCGCGCGGTAGTAGTTGTCGTGGTGGACAATGCACACCTTGTCGCCGAAGCGCCGGATGAGATTGGTCGTGAGCGTCGTTTTTCCGCCGCCGGAGCCGCCGGCAATACCGACGACCAGAATGTCCGGCAGCGCCGCGCCGTTTGCTTTCTCCTCCATCAGCGCGTACCCTTGTCGTAGGGGATGCCCTCGGCCTTCGGGGCGCGGGAGCTCTTGGAGGTGAACGCGAGCACGATGAGCGTGATGAGATACGGCAGCAGACGGTAGAAGTGGCCGTTCAGGCCGATCGTGTTCAGCCAGTAGATGCCGTCGCCGTTGATGTCGAGCGTGGAGTACGATGCCGCGATGCACTTGAAGAGACCGAACAGCAGCGCGCCGCCCGCAACGTTCAGCGGCTTCCAGTTGCCGAAGATCATAACCGCGAGAGCGAGGAAGCCGAAGCCCGCCACGTCGCCGTTCGAGCTGCAGTTGGCCGTCGTCATGGCATAGACAAAGCCGCCCATGCCCGCGAGCGCGCCGGAGATCAGAACACCGGCATAGCGCATTTTGATAACGTTGATGCCGAGCGATGCCGCCGCCTGCGGATTTTCGCCGCACGCGCGCAGCCGGAGACCGAAGCGCGTTTTGTAAAGGATGATGGAGAGCACGATAAAGATGATGATGCAGATATACGTGCTCAGATAGACCTTATTGAGGAACGTTTCCTGGAAGAAGTTCAGCTTGTCGGTCTTGGAGAAGCCGAGCATGGTCTTTTTGATCATAAACCACGTCGCGCTGTCGCCGCTGAGGAGCGTCATGTTGTTCTGGTTGACGATGACGCGGATAAGGAACAGCACCAGCGCGGGAGCGAGCATGTTCAGCGCCGTGCCGCCGATGGTCTGGTCTGCCTTGAGCTTGATCGCGGCAAAGGCAAGAAGCATGGAAAATACCGCGCCGAGCGCCGCCGCAGCCAGCATGGTGAGAAACATATAGCCCTGCAGCGCCGCCCAGTTGGAGGCTTCCTTGGCGATATCCATGCAGCCGGTCGCCTGCAGAATGCGCACAAACAGCACGCCGATGAACGCGCCGAAGATCATAATGCCTTCGAGCGCGAGGTTGATAACGCCGCTGCGCTCGGCGAAAATGCCCGCGAGCGCCACGATCATCAGCGGGATCGCATAGATGAGCGTCTGTCGAATCAGAAAGGACATTACTTCTGTACCTCCTCTCTCTTCTCGGCGGGCGTTTCCGCCGCCGGAGCCGCTGGGACGGCCTGTTCCGCTTTTTTCGCCCGTTTCTTCTGGCGTTCGGCGATCCACATTTTGATGATGAGCGAAAACGCCGCCATGTACACGATCACGGCGATGATAACATCGGTGATGTACTCGTTATACGCGGTGAGGTTGGTGATCTGGAGACCGGCGATGTCGAGGATCGACATGAAGCAGCCGGTGAAGATCACGGCGATGGGGTTGTTCACGGCGAGCAGCGCCACGGCGATGCCGTTGAAGCCCGCCGCCGGGAGGGACTGGTACGTTGTCCAGAAGAACTCCGTATTGCCCGCGAGATAATAGAGCGAACCGGCGGCGCCGGCCAGCGCACCCGCGATCGCCATGGAGAGGACGATGTTGCGCTTGTCGTGGATACCGGCGTAGCGTGCCGCATGGCGGTTGGCGCCGCAGGCGCGAAGTTCATAGCCGAACGTCGTTTTCGTAATTACGATGTACACAAGGATCGCAAGCAAAATCGCGATCACAATGCCGCCGTTCACCTGCGAGCCGGGGAAGAGCTTGTCGAGCCCGAGCTTGGAGGTGGCAACATTGTTGTATGTCGTTTTGTAAATGTAGCCGGACTTGGTGTTCTCCACCATATTCTTGAGATTGCTGATATCAAAGAGCCATGTGACGATGTTCGCCGCGATCCAGTTGGTCATGATGCAGGCGATGACTTCGTTGATGTTCAGCAGCGCCTTGAGCATACCGGGGATCGCGCCCCAGAACGCGCCCGCCGCCATGCCGCCGAGAAACGCCAGCAGCCAGATGATTACAGGGGACACCTGCTCGGACGGAATGCTCAGCGCTATGAAGAGCGTTGCGCACGTGCCTGCCAGATACTGGCCCGGCGCGCCGATGTTGAAAAGACCGGTCTTGAACGCCGTCGCCACCGAAAGACCCGTGAGGATCAGCGGCGTGGCACGGAAGAGCATGTTGCCGATGCTCGTGGGGTTGAAGCCGAACGTCAGTGCGCCGGAAGCGTCGCGTCCGGTGCTGAAAAGTCCGAACAGCACGAGCCGGATGCCCTCCCACGCGCTCTTGAGCCCGAGCGATTTGTTGGAGACGCCCACGATAAGGATGAGCACCGCGCCGACCAGAAGGCCGATAAGAATGGAGAGCAGCGAAGCGATGACGGCGCGCGTGCTGTCCTTATGCCAGAAGGAGGTCTTTTGTTCTTTCATTTCTTCTCCTCCCCGTTCTGCCGCTTTGCGCCGGCCATGTACAGGCCGAGCTCTTCCACGGTAACTTTCTTCGGATCAAATTCGCCGACGATCTCGCCTTCGTACATTACAAGAATGCGGTCGGAGAGGTTCATGACCTCGTCGAGCTCCAGCGAAACGAGCAGTACCGCCTTGCCCTCGTCGCGCTGCGCGACGAGCTGACGGTGGATGTACTCGATGGCGCCGACATCGAGACCGCGCGTCGGCTGCACCGCAACGATCAGCGGCAGCTCGCGGTCGATCTCACGGGCGACGATCGCCTTCTGCTGGTTGCCGCCGGACATGCTACGCGTGACCGTCACCGGTCCCTGACCGGAACGGATGTCGTATTCTTCGATCAGCTTTTCGGCATACTTGCGCACCTCGTCAAAGCGGATGAAGCCGCCGTGCTGAAATTCGCTCTCATAATAGCGCTGCAGCACAAGGTTCTGCTCGAGCGTATAGTCGAGCACGAGACCGTGTTTGTGGCGATCCTCGGGGATATGGCTCATGCCGGCGAACGAGCGCTGGCGGATGGATGCATGGGTGATGTCCTTGCCGAGGAGCGTGATCTTGCCGCCGGATGCCTTTTCCAGCCCGGTGAGCGCGTAAACAAACTCGCTCTGGCCGTTGCCGTCGATACCGGCGATGCAGACGATCTCGCCGCGGCGCGCGGTGAGGGATACATTCTTCACAGCGTCGTTTTTGTGCAGCTGCGACGGCACGGTGAGGTTTTCCACCTCCAGCACCGGCTCGCCGGGCTTGGCGGGCGTCTTGTCCACCACGAGCTGCACCGGGCGGCCGACCATCATGCGGGAGAGCTCTTCCTTCGTCGTCTCGCTCGTGTTGACGGTGCCGATGTACTTGCCCTTGCGCAGAACGGTCACGCGGTCGGAGACCTCCATGATCTCGTTGAGCTTGTGGGAGATGAAGAGGATGCTCTTGCCCTCCTTGGCAAATTCGCGCATGGTGGCCATAAGCTCGTCTATCTCCTGCGGGGTGAGGACAGCGGTAGGCTCGTCAAAGATAAGTATCTCATTATCGCGGTAGAGCATCTTGAGGATCTCAACACGCTGCTGCATGCCGACGGTGATGTCCTCGACCCTCGCGTCGAGGTCCACGCGCAGACCGTAGCGCTCGGAGAGCTCTGCGACCCGGCGGCGCGCCTCCCTCCTCCGGGGG
>CAVEPP010000173.1:0-4534 GCA_963617605.1 Alloprevotella sp.
CATAAGCATAAAAAGGCCGCTGCTCACAATGAACAGCGGCCTTTTCGCCGGGGAGATTGGGAGAAAGGAAAGAGAAGAGAAGGGTTACTTCCCGAAAACTTCCAGAATATGGACGGCTTCTTTTGCGTCGGGAACGCGGTAGAAAACCGGGTGGCGAACATCTTTGTCATTCTCGGTAATGAAAAGCCCCAGAAGGCCGAGAGAACGCAGCCGGGCGTTTTTCGGGGCGTTATCCGTGCCGAAGATGAGCGTGGAAACAGCGTCCTCTTCTATGACTTGCACGGGAGCGGCTTTTGAGAGCGGGAGAGAGAAGCTGGATGATTTGGACGCACAGACGATCACGCGCTCGGTCGTGATGGCGTATTCGACCTTCTTGAGCTTTTGAAACGTGGTGATGGGGTCAAGGAAAATGACCAATGTCATCAAAAAGAATACAACAGAGACAACGGAAACAATGCTTCGGCCCGCGTGGATACAGGCGCGGACATAGAGAAACATCAGCAGAGCGAACACCGTGCCGACAGCGAAAAACCAGCGCAGATTGCGCATCCGGTTTTCTTCATCCATGAGTTTGCCGGGGTTGGACATGGAAGCCCACAGGATCTGCTCGCCGGGGTGGAGCAGCCGGGTAATGTTTTCGAGATCCATGGCAATGCCTCCCATAGTTTCCTATACATATATAGCCATGAGCAAAACACATATTTTGCGAAGTAGGTACACAGTATGTTGTCTAAAAATCAGCTTTGCAGTACCATATGCTGTATTCCCTTGCGAGAAAATTAGAGTTTTGCTCATCCCTAATACATATAAGCATACTACGAAGGTGTGTAAAACGGGATAAAGAATAAACCGCAGCGTGTCAAGATAACGTAAATTGAGAAACCGTTAAAGCGTAAACGGAGCTTCGGGCGCTGGCCCAAAGCTCCGTTTTTAATAATTTGTTGTAAGCGGCTTATACCCGTTTCCACTTCATGCCCTGCGGGGTGTCCTCCACGAGAATACCCTGCGCTTTGAGCTCGTCGCGGATACGGTCGGACTCTGCCCAGTTTTTCGCTTTGCGGGCGTCCTTGCGGGCGTTGAAGAGCGCTTCCTGTTCGGGCGTGAGTTCATCCTTTTTCTCAGTGAACGGAATGCCGAGCACGTCCGAAAGCTCCAGATACAGCGCGCGGCACCCCTCGGCGAGCGCCTTCGTCGGGTGGGCGTTTGGCGATACGGCGGAGTTGATCTCGCGCACCAGCTCAAAGATCGCGGAAATGGCGTCGGCGGTGTTGAAATCGTCGTCCATCGCGTCGCAGAACTTCTGACGGTAAACGCCGAGCGAGGCGAGCGTTTCGGCCTCGGCCGCGGTCATTTCGCCGTCCGCACCGTTCTGGCAGAAGAAGTCCAGATTGTCCTTCGCCGTGGAAAGGCGCTCGAGCGCGGCCTTCGCCTGCATGAGGATCTCGCCGGAGTAGTTCAGCGGGCTGCGGTAGTGGCTCATAAGAATGAACATGCGGATGCAGTCATAGCCGTAGACCTCGGCGGCTTCGCGCACGGTGAAGAAGTTGCCGAGCGACTTGGACATCTTGCGGTTATCCACGTTGATGAAGCCGTTGTGCATCCAGTAGTTGACGAACTTGCAGCCGTTCGCGGCCTCGGACTGGGCGATCTCGTTTTCGTGGTGCGGGAATGTCAGATCGCTGCCGCCGCAGTGAATGTCGATCGTTTTGCCGAGATAGCGGTTGGACATGGCCGAGCACTCGATGTGCCAACCGGGACGGCCCGCGCCCCAGGGCGAATTCCAGCTCGGTTCGCCGGGCTTCGCAGCCTTCCAGAGCGCAAAGTCAAGCGGATTTTCCTTTACATCGTTCACGTCGATGCGTGCGCCGGACTGAAGATCCTCGATCGGCTGGTGGGAGAGCTTGCCGTATCCGGTAAACTTGAGCGTGCGGTAGTACACGTCGCCGTTGACCTCGTAGGCATAGCCCTTTTCGATCAGCGTCTTGACGATCTTGATGATCTGGCCGATGTTTTCGGTCGCCTTGGGATGCACCGTCGCCGGGCGGACGCCGAGCGCCGTCACGTCCTTCCAGTACTCCGCAATATATTTCTCGGCGATCTGGTCGGAGGTAACGCCCTCTTCATTGGCGCGCTTGATGATCTTGTCATCCACATCGGTAAAGTTCTGCACGAACGTGACCTCGTACCCGCGGTACTCGAGATACCGGCGCAGCACGTCAAAGATCACGATCGGGCGGGCATTGCCCACATGGATGTAGTTGTAGACCGTCGGGCCGCAGGCGTACATCTTCACCTTTCCCGGCTCGATGGGCTGGAATTCCTCCAGCTGCATGTCCATATCGTTGAATATTTTCATTGTATTTCCTCCCCAACGGGTGATATCTCAAATCTGTTCGCCGATGAGCTCTCCGTCATCGACGGAATCGATGCGCACGCGCACCATGTCGCCGGGCGCTGCGTCGCCGGAGAAGATCACGCGGCTGTCAATGTCCGGGGAATCGTATTCGCTGCGTCCCCACGGCGTGCCGTCCGGCTCCCGGCCCATGACGAGCACATCGAGCTCACGGCCGATAAACGTTTCGGCAAAGCCGTCCATGATCTCCGCCTGGATCTCCATGCAGAGCTCGGCGCGGCGCTGCGCCTCCTCGGTCGAACATCGGTCGGGCATAACAGCGGCGGGCGTTCCCTCTTCGGGGGAGTAGGGGAATACGCCGGCGCGCTCGATCTTTGCCTCGCGGAGAAAATCGCACAGCTCTTCAAACTCCGCCTCGCCCTCGCCGGGGAGACCCGTGATGAGCGACGTGCGCAGCACCAGACCGGGGATCCGCTCACGCAACTTTTTGAAAAGTGCGCGGATCTCCTCACCCGTGCCGCGGCGGTTCATGCGGCGAAGGATCGCATCGTTGATGTGCTGGATCGGGATGTCGAGATATTTGACGATCTTATCCTCGGATGCGATCTCGTCGATGAGCTCATCGTCGATCAGCTCCGGATAGAGATAGTGCAGACGCACCCAGCGGAAATCAAGTTTACATAATTCTTTCAGCAGCTCCGTCAGACATACCTTGCCGTAAAGATCAATGCCGTAGCGCGTGATGTCCTGCGCAACGATAATGAGCTCTTTCACGCCGGAGGCGGCGAGAAGGCGTGCCTCCTCCATAATACTTTCTTTTGTACGGCTGCGGAATTTTCCGCGCAGCGACGGGATAACGCAGTACGCGCAGCGGTTGTCGCAGCCCTCGGCAATGCGGAGATACGCCCAGTCCGGTCCCGTGGATATGGCGCGGGGCGTATCGTGGAGCGGCGCGCTGATCGCGCCGCGGCGCGTCGGCTTATCCCCGGCGAGCACGGCTTCCACAACGGATACGACCTCGCTGTAGCTGCCGGTGCCCATGATGCCGTCCACCTCCGGGAGCTCGGCGCGTATGTCGTCGGCGTAGCGCTGGGCGAGACAGCCGGAGACGATGATCTTGAGCTCCGGATTTTCCTTGCGGTAGGAGGCGGTCTCAAGGATTTTTTCGATAGCCTCGGTCTTGGCTGATTCGATAAAGGCGCAGGTGTTGATGATCACGGCGTCCGCCTTGGTGAGATCGTCGGTAAAAGCATATCCGGCGTCCTGCAGCAGAGCCAGCATTTCCTCGCTGTTTACGAGGTTTTTCGGGCAGCCGAGAGAGATCATGGCCACCGTGGAGGAATTGTTCATGGTGTGTCCTTTCCGGATAAATAGCGTTCCGTTGCCGCGCGGATCTCGTCCCAGAAGTAGCCGCGGCGGAGAAGATAGCTTTGCGCGCGCTGGAGCCCTTCGGGGGAGATGTCGCCGCGCAGCTTTGCGTCGAGCAGCCGGTCAACGGCATCGTCCGTTTCCGGCAGCTCGTCAAGCGCGCCGTCCCACAATTCGCGGTCAATGCCGCGGCGGTAGAGCTCGTCGCAGATGCGGCGTTTACCGTAGCCCTTGGCGGCATAGTGCCGCGCAACGAGACCGGCAAAGCGCTCGTCGTTTACAACGCCGAGACCGCACAGCCAGTCGGCGACCTCTTCGGCGTCACTCTCGGAGATGCCCTTTTCCGTGAGCTTATCGAGCAGCATTTTGCGTGATACGTCGCGGCGTTCCAGAATTTTCAGCGCCCGCTGCTTGGCTTCGTCGTTCATCAGCCCTCGAAGTCGTCGGCGGAGATATCAATGGCGCGGCCCGCGGCGATGGCAGCCTTGCGCGCCTGCGGCGTGAGCAGCTTGTGGGCGTTGGCACGGATGTCGGCTTCGATCTTATCGGCGACCTCGGGATTGGATTCAAGGTATTCCTTGACCTTGTCCTTGCCCTGAATGCGTTCGCCGTTCACGCTGAACCACGCGCCCGCCTTGTCGATGAGCTCGAGCTTCACGCCGAGATCGATGATCTCGCTGACCTTGGAGATGCCTTCGCCGTAGATGATGTCAAATTCGGCCTCCTTGAACGGGGGCGCGACCTTGTTCTTGATGACCTTGGCGCGGGTGCGGTTACCCACCATCTCCGTGCCGGATTTGAGCGTTTCGATGC
>CAVEPP010000174.1:0-4522 GCA_963617605.1 Alloprevotella sp.
ACTCCTTTGCCACCGACGACCCCGTGCGCATGTATCTCAAGGAGATCGGCAAGGTCAACCTGCTCACGCAGGAGGAGGAGATCGAGCTCGCCGTGCGCATGTCGCAGGGCGACGAGGAGGCCAAGCGCCGCATGGCGGAGGCAAACCTCCGTCTCGTCGTGAGCATCGCCAAGCGCTACGTCGGCCGCGGCATGCTGTTCCTCGATCTTATTCAGGAGGGCAACCTGGGCCTCATCAAGGCGGTCGAGAAGTTCGACTATACCAAGGGCTACAAGTTCTCGACCTACGCCACGTGGTGGATCCGCCAGGCCATCACCCGCGCCATCGCGGACCAGGCACGCACGATCCGCATCCCGGTGCACATGGTCGAAACGATCAACAAGGTCATCCGCGTTTCGCGCCAGCTTCTGCAGGAGCTCGGCCACGACCCGAGCGCCGAGGAGATCGCCGCGGAGATGAACATCCCCGTGGAAAAGGTGCGCGATATTCTTAAGATTGCGCAGGAGCCGGTCAGTCTCGAAACGCCGATCGGCGAGGAAGAGGACTCCCATCTCGGCGACTTCATCCCCGATGAGGACGCCTCCGAGCCGAGCGAGGCCGCGAGCTTCTCGCTGCTCAAGGAGCAGCTCATGTCCGTGCTTGCCACGCTCACGCCGCGCGAGGAAAAGGTGCTGCGTCTGCGCTTCGGCATTGAGGACGGCCGCACCCGCACGCTCGAGGAGGTCGGCAAGGAGTTCAACGTCACGCGCGAGCGTATCCGCCAGATCGAGGCCAAGGCGCTGCGCAAGCTCCGCCATCCCAGCCGCAGCAAGAAGCTGCGCGACTTCCTTAACTAATCAAACGAAAGCCACAAGGAGGAAAGGCCATGTTCCGACCCGTGCGAAAAAAGAAAAACGAGATCAGCGCAGAGGCGGCAAAGCAGCTTCTGCACACCGAGCGCCGGGGTGTTTTCGCCGTGAACGGCGACGACGGCTACCCCTACGCCGTCCCGGTCAACTTCTTCTATGACGAGGAAGCGAATCAGATCTATTTCCACGGCTCCCGCGCCGGACACAAGATCGACTCCGTCCGCAAGAGCGACAAGGTCTGCTTCACCGTTTACGGCAACGAGACCATTAAGGACGAGGCTTGGGCGCCGTATATGCAAAGCGCGGTCGTGTTCGGCCGCTGCCGTCTGCCGGAGTACGGCGAGGAGAGCATGGCGCTTCTCAAGCGCTTCGCCATGAAGTATTACCCCGAGGAGAGCATGGTGGATGCCGAGATCGCCGACGCCGGAAAAGCCGCGCAGATGTATGTGATCGACATCGAGCACATCAGCGGCAAAGAGGTGCAGGAAAAATAAAAACCGATACATAAAATAAAAGAGAGGCCCGTTCCGCGGCAATACCGCGGAACGGGCCTCTCTTTCTTAACAAGTTCTTTATGCCGGCGGTGGGCGCAGCATGATAGAATAAATTGTCAAGCTGTGTCGAACGGAGGGAGAGAGACGATGCAGGCCGATGGCGGAAGAAAATGGAATGAGCTCCGGGCGCGCCTTTTCAAAATGGTGTCCGTGGGCGTGGTGGACGATCCGATCAACCAGGGGTACGATATCGTCAGCACGCTGATGCTGATCGTGAACCTTATCGGGGCGTTTGCCAACACGTTCGACATTGTCCGGGCGCAGTATGCCTCGCTCCTCGATCTTACCGAGGAGATCACGGTTGCCTTTTTCGCGCTCGACTATACGCTCCGGCTCGTGACGGCAAAATGCCTGTACCCGCAGCTCACCGAGGGACGTGCGCTTGCCAAATACGTGCTGTCCGCCGGGGGCATCGTCGATCTTCTGTCGTTCCTGCCGTTTTATCTGCCGTTCTTTTTCCCGAGCGGCGCGGCGGCGTTCCGGCTGTTCCGCGTGGCGCGCATTTTCCGGCTGTTCCGCATCAATGCGTATTATGATTCGCTCAACGTCATCACCGAGGTCATCGTCGGCAAAAAGCAGCAGCTTTTATCGTCGGTGTTCATCATCCTTGTGCTGATGCTCGGCTCGAGTCTCTGCATGTACTCGCTCGAGCACGACGCGCAGCCGGAGGTGTTCAAGAACGCCTTTTCCGGTGTGTGGTGGTCGGTATCGACGCTGCTCACCATCGGTTACGGCGACATTTATCCCATCACGCCCGCGGGAAAGGCAATGGGCATTTTCATCACGTTTCTCGGCGTCGGCATGGTGGCGATCCCGACCGGTATCATTTCCGCCGGCTTCGTGGAACAGTACACGCGCCTCAAGCGTCTCGGCGATTATGCCGAGGAAGAGGATCTGCACTTCATCAAGACCGAGCTGCACCACGGCGATCTCTGGGTGGGAAAAACGGTGCGCGATCTGCATCTGCCGCAGGGTATGATCCTTGCGGTCATCCAGCGCGGCGGCGATACGATCATCCCCCGCGGTGACGTGGCGCTCAAGGCCGGGGACAAGCTCGTCATCGGCGCCGAGCACATGAAGGGCGACCGGCCGGTCAATCTGCGTGAGATCACGCTGCGCAAAAACCACGACTGGAACGGCGTCGCCATCAAGGATATCGATATTTCCCGCCAGTCGTTCATCGTTATGGTGCGGCGCGGGAAAAAGCTGATCGTGCCTTACGGCAAGCTCGTCCTCGCCGAGGGCGATACGGTGATCCTTTACAGCAAGGAAGCGCCGAAGCCGACCATTACATTTTGAAAAAGCAGAAGCAACCGGGCGGGCCCCCGAAAAGGGACCCGCCCGGTTGCTGTATTTCACGCATTTACCGCCGGATCGCGGCGGCCTCGTAGGGCCGCAGCACATTCGGCGTGTGCTCCGGGAGATTGGAGAGAAGAACATCCTGCGGCGCATACGTGATCGTCTCCGGCAGAGAGACGGTCTCGGCGCTGAAATTGCACAGCACAAGAAGCGCCCTCTCGCCCAGCCGCCGCTCGTAGGCGAAGAGGCTTTCATCCTCCGGCCAGAGCAGACGGAAGGAGCCGTCGCGGATGAGCTGGTTGTTTTTGCGGAAAGCAAGGACCTGCTTATAGAAGGAGAGGACGGAGCCGGGGTCGCGTTCTTCCCGCTCGGCGTTGACAGCGCGCCAGCTGCGCCCCATGTTGATCCACGGCGCGGCGGTAGAGAAGCCGCCGTACAGCGCGCCGCTCCATTGCATGGGCGTCCGGGCATTGTCGCGGCTGATGCAGGCAAGATACTGGAGCATCGTCCGCTTGTCCAGTGCGCCGCCGTCTACAAGATCGCGGTACGCGCGGAGACTTTCAAGATCCCGGTACTGCGAAAGATCGAAAAAACCGGCGTTTGTCATGCCAAGCTCTTCGCCCTGATAGATAAACGGTGTCCCCTGCATCAGATACAGACACAGACAGAGCATTTTGGCGGATATGTCCCGGTACTCCGGCAGATCGCACCCGAAGCGGGACACGGCGCGCGGCTGATCGTGGTTGCTCCAGAAGAGACTGTTCCAGGAAACGCCGTGCAGCCCCTTCTGCCAGCGTGCAAACACCTGCTTGAGCGCGGGAAGGGAAGGCCTTTGATCCGTCCATTTACCGTGTTGGCCGTCCGTCAGGCCAGTGTGCTCAAACTGGAAAACCATGCCGAGTTCGTGCCGGTCGCTGCCGGCGTAGCGCTTGGCTTCTCCCACGGTGACGTTCGGACATTCACCGACGGTCAGAATATCGTAGCGCGAGAGCACCCGCTCGTTCATCTCACGGAGATAGGCATGGACTTTTTCCCTGTGATTGCAGGCGGGCGAAAGATCGGTCTCGTCGTTGTACGGAATGGGCTCGGGCTTCGCGATGAGACTGATCACGTCCATGCGGAACCCGTCCACGCCCTTGTCGAGCCACCAGGTCATCATCCGGTAAATGTCCTCGCGCAGCGCGGCGTTGGCCCAGTTGAGATCTGGCTGCTTGCGGGAGAAAATGTGGAGATAGTGCGAGTTGGTTGCCGCGTCGTACTCCCAGGCGGAGCCGCCGAACCATGACTGCCAGCGGTTGGGCGGCGTATCTCGCCAGATGTAATAGTCCCGGAAAGGGTTGCCGCGGCTCGCGCGGCTCGCACGGAACCATGCGTGCTCGTCCGAGGTGTGGTTCACGACGAGATCCATGATAATGCGGATGCCCCGCTCGTGCGCTGCGGCGAGCAGCCGGTCAAAATCCTCCATGGTGCCGAATTCCGGGTTGATGGCGTAATAGTCGCTGATATCGTAGCCGTTGTCGTCACCGGGGGAGGCGTAGACCGGGCAGAGCCACACCGTATCCGCGCCGAGATCGCGGATGTAGTCGAGCCGCGCTGTGATCCCATTCAGATCGCCGATCCCGTCGCCATTGGAGTCCTGAAAGCTTCGCGGATAGATCTGGTATACGACGGCGTCCTTCCACCATTCATGGTTCATTCTTCCCGTCCTCCAAACCAAAGTATTTCCGGTAGCAGCCGGTAAAATAGTAAGGGTTTGTGTAGCCCACAAGCGGCGCGGTGTCCCGCTCGGAAAAGCCGTCCCGCTCGATGAGCTGCCGCGCC
>CAVEPP010000175.1:0-4521 GCA_963617605.1 Alloprevotella sp.
TTACACTCTTCCATTCACATAATTGCCGGAGTATTTTTCCTATTGCCGCACGCTTATTCTAAAGCAAAAGGAGTTTTTTGTCTGCCTCATCGCCTAAGGCTCTTTTGAACCACGCGTCTAACGCGTGGTTTTCGCATATATCGCATATACAAGAAAGCCCCGACGCCTATTCGCACCAGGGCACCCCCACAAATGCCCGCAGTGCGAGCATTATCAAGGGTTTCTACTGACAGCGGCCCTATGCCCCGATTTTGACCCAATTTACCTCTAATTTGCACTTCAAAACGCAGAAAAAGAATTGAGAAAAGCAATAGCTATTTCACGAGAAGTGTGGTGGTTGTTTGTGTTGCGAAAAACAAAATCTCACCAAGGAGGTGACTTTAATGGCAAAACGAAGACCGGCCGGCGACGGCATGGTACGCAAGCGGGAGGACGGACGCTGGGAAGGGCGTGTCGTTATCGGCCACAAAGAAAACGGAGAGCCGTTGTTCCGTCATGTCTGCGCCAAAAGTCAAAATGCACTGCTGGACAAGCTGCACCAGGACATCGAGTGCTACCGTGATGTGGAGCTGACAGAGGACAGCCGCATGACGCTGAGCGAGTGGCTGGGGACCGCTGGCTCACGGAATACAGGGCGGGTATGGTGCGCCCCGGCACGCTCAAAAGCTATCGCTGCTACATCGAATACTATATAAAGCCGCAGCTGGGCGACAAGCAGATCCCTTGCGCCGCAATAGACAAAGAATAAGAAATCCCTCTGAAATCGTTGATTTCAGAGGGATTTTGGTCCGAGTAGCGCGGCTCGAACGCGCGGTCTCCTGCTCCCAAAGCAGGCGCGATACCATCTTCGCTATACCCGGATATTCATTTTTTGCCATTATACCACGGCGGGGGTGAAAAGCAAAGTATTTTCTGCCTGTGAGATCGACCTTGCGGTCAAGACTGCGTTTTACACAGCTTCTGGCAGCCGGCAAAGCTGGACAACAGACAAAAGCTCCCTGTGCAGAAAAAAGAATAAAGAGTGCTGTCTTTCCCCGGCGGGGGAGAGACAGCGCAGATGACAGAGAAGGGTGGCGGGAGAGGCGTGCTTTTAATTTTCCAGATAGTCGAGGCACGCCTTTACATCGGTAAAGCGGGCGTAGTGATCTTCAAGCTCTCTGCCGGCAAAGCCCTTTTCCACCGCGCCGCGCAGCAGCTCGACTGCAGGTTCCCAATAGCTTTCCGCATCGAGAAACGCGTTCTTCTTCTGCATCCGTCCGAGGGATGAGAGCGTGATGACCTCAAAGATCTCTTCCATTGTGCCGATGCCGCCGGGCAGGGCGATGAAAGCGTCCGAACGCTCTTCCATGATCGTTTTGCGCTCGGCCATCGTTTCCATGCGGATAAGCTCCGTGCAGTGCTCAAAGAGGATGCCGGGGGCGTTGAAGAAGTACGGCACAACGCCGATGATCTTCCCGCCCATTTCATAGGCCCCGCGCGCCGCGGCGCCCATCATGCCGTGGCCGCCCGCGCCGAACACGAGCGTATGCCCGCGCGCCGCGATCTCGCGGCCGAGCGCCGTGCCGAGGGCCATAAAGTCCTCGCCAATCTCATCGCGCGCCGCGCCGAATACACAGATATTCAATATCCCATCTCCTCCAGTTTTTTTCGGTAACACCGGAACGCCGTGGGCATGGCGAGCGCTTCGCGCTCGGCTTGCGTCACCCAGACATAGCCCGACAGCTTCTCCTTACAGCGGACGATATATCCGCGCATGTGCCACTCCACGTGGCTGAAAATGTGCACCGCCTCGCCGCAGGGCTCGCCGTCTTCCGGCACGTCCGGCAAAAGGTCGTTCGGCAGCTCCCACATCGAGGCAAGAAGCCCCGTGTCCGCGCGCCGCTGCACGGCGACTGTATCGCCGCAGAGCAGGAGCAGCACCCGACGGTTTTCGATCCGGCGCGGCTTTTTCTCCGGCAGCACGGGGTAGAGCGTTTCCTCGCTGCGACTGTGCGCCTCGCAGTACGCCGCGACCGGGCAGTGCGCACAGTTGGGCGTTCCGACGGTGCAGACTGTCTCACCCAGCTCCATGAGCGCGCTCGTAAAAGCGCCGCATTCGCCCGCCGGGTAGATCTTCCGCAGCGCTTCGCGGAAGCGCTTTTTCACTTTTTCGCTGCCGATGCTCTCGCCGAAGCGCTCCATGCGCGCGAGCACGCGCAGCACGTTTCCGTCCACCGCCGGTTCGGGAAGTCCGTAAGCGATCGAGGCGATCGCCCCGGCGGTATAGTCCCCGATGCCGGGCAGCGCGCGCAGCGCCGCGGCGTCCGGGGGAAATACGCCGCCGTAAGTTTCGCACACGGTTTTCGCACATTTGTGGAGATTCCGCGCGCGGGAATAGTACCCCAGCCCTTCCCAGAGCTTGAGCACATCGTCAAGCTCCGCCGCGGCGAGCGCTTCCACGGTCGGAAACGCGCGCGTGAAGCGGTTGAAGTATTCGCGCGCGGCTTCAATGCGCGTCTGCTGCAGCATGATCTCCGAGACCCACACGCGGTACGGCGTCGGCTCCTCCCGCCAGGGGAGAGGGCGCGCCTCTTTTTTGTACCAGTCCACCAGCGGACGGGAAAAGTTTTCCATAGGCCGATCCTTTCGTTTCTCCGGATATTATACGCGATGAGCCGGGCCTTGACAACCTTGATTTACGCTCGCCGAGCGGCTATAATACAGATATATTCCATTCAAAGGGGATACAAACTATGGACTACCGGCGTTTTGAAAATACGGTCGTCGCGCGCTTCGACCGCGGCGAGGAGATCACGGCGCAGCTTCGCGCGCTGTGCGAAAAGGAAAATATCCGTCTGGCGAGCGTCGAGGCGCTCGGTGCGACGGATGAGTTCACCGTCGGCGTGTACAACGTGGACGAGCATCAGTACCACGCGCTCACGTTTACCGGCGCGCACGAGATCGTGTCGCTGACCGGCACGGTGAACACGATGAACGGCGAATACTACAGCCATCTGCACATGAGCGCCGCGAACGAGTCCGGCGCGGTCGTCGGCGGACATCTCAACAGCGCGCGTGTGAGCGCGACGTGCGAGATGGTCATCCGCGTGATCGACGGTGCGGTCGATCGCTTCAAGGACGATGTGACCGGGCTGAATCTTTTTGAGTTCTGATCCCATGACCGAAAAACTGTTTTACACTGACGCGCATATGCGGAAATTCACCGCGCGCGTCCTCTCGTGCGAAGAGCGCGGCGCTCTTTACGCCGTGACGCTCGACCGCACCGCCTTCTTTCCCGAGGGCGGCGGACAGGGCGGCGATACCGGCACGCTCGGCGGCGTGCGCGTGACGGATACGCGCGAGGAAAAGGGTGAGATCGTCCATTTCTGCGGCGCTTCGCTCACCGTCGGCGCGGAAGTGACCGGCGAACTCGACGGGGAAACACGCTTTGCCCGCATGCAGATCCACTCGGCCGAGCATCTGGTGTCCGGCCATGCGCACGCGCTCTGGGGGTGCGAGAACATCGGCTTCCACATGGACGAGCACGGCGCGACGATCGACTTTGACCGCGAGATCGACGCGGCGCAGCTTATGCAGCTCGAGCGTCTTGCAAACGAGGACGTGTGGGAAAACCTGCCGATAAACATCCTCTGGCCGGCAGAGGGAGAGCTTGCGGCGATGCCGTTCCGCCAGAAAAAGGCGCTCGCCATGCCGGTGCGCATTGTGGAGGTGCCGGGGGTGGACCTTTGCGCGTGCTGTGCGCCGCACGTGAGCTTCACCGGCGAGATCGGCCTCATCCGATTAAAAGACCGGATGCGTCACCGCGGCGGCGTGCGCTTTACGATGCTCGCCGGGCGCGCGGCCTATGAGGACGCCGCGCTCTGCGCCGCCGAGACCGAAGCGCTCTCCCGTCTCTTTTCCGTGCCGCAGAACGCTCTTCGCGCCGCCGCCGAGCGCGTGCTCGGCGAGCTGGAAGCGGAGAAGTACGCCCGTGCCGCTGCGGAGCGGCGGTATGTCGAGGCGCGGCTCGCCGCAATCGGGCCGTACGAAGGGAACCGGCTCTTTTTTGAAGAGAGCCTTTCGCCCGCCGCGCTGCGCGCCCTTGCCGAGGGCGGAAAGGCTCGCTGCACGGGCGTCTGCGCTGCGCTCTGCGCCGAGAACGGGGGATACCGGTACGTGATGGCATCGGAAACGGCCGACCTTCGCGCTGCGGCGCGAAGCATCAACGCCGCGCTCTCCGGCCGGGGCGGCGGCGCACCGGGCATGATCCAGGGGAGCCTTTGCGCCTCCCGCGAACAGATCGAGGAATACTTTCATGGCAAAATCGGATAAGACAAACGAAAAAACGAACGTGATGCGCCTGCTCGATCAGGCGGGCATTGCGTATACGCCGCATTATTACGACGCCTCGCTCGCCTCCGGCACGGAGGTGGCCTCCGCGCTCGGCCAGAGCGCGGAGTGCGTTTTCAAAACTCTTGTAGCGGAAGCAAATACCGGTGAGCACTTCGTGTTCGTCATCCCCGCGCCGGAAACGCTCTCACT
>CAVEPP010000176.1:0-4498 GCA_963617605.1 Alloprevotella sp.
CCGCAAGCTGCCGACGAACCTCATCGAGGCGTTCAAGGCTACCTTGGAAGAATTGCAGTACGCCGATCTTCTGCTGCACGTCATCGACGTTTCTGCGCCCGACTGGGAGGAGCAGGCGAAGGTCACCGACGCGCTCATCCGCGAGCTGGGGGCATCCGCCACGCCGGTGCTGCGCATTTATAATAAGTGCGACGCGATCCCGGCCCTTACGGAGCTTCCCCACACGCGCGACGGCGTGTGCATTTCCGCGCGCACCGGCGAGGGCGTGGATACGCTGCTCGCACGCATTACGGAGGAGCTGAAGCGATGACGCCGTACCGTACCGCCGCCGGATACGGCGAGGCGGAATATGAGGACAAACGAAGCCGGTTCATCGGCCATATAAAGCCCGTCGCTTCGGAAGCCGAGGCCCGGGCATTCATCGACGAGATGCGCCGGAAGTATGCCGACGCGACGCACAACGTTTTCGCCTACGTCCTGCGCGAGGGGAACATCCTCCGCTGGTCGGACGACGGCGAGCCGGGCGGCACGTCCGGCCAGCCGACGCTTGCCGTATTGCAGGGCGCGGGGCTGACGGACGTCTGCTGTGTCACGACGCGCTATTTCGGCGGAACGCTGCTCGGCTCGGGCGGACTGGTGCGCGCGTACTCCGCCGCGGCCCGCGCCGCGCTGCGCGAGGCGGGCACCGCCGTCATGCGCCCGTGGCGGCGCGGGAGCTTTGCGTGCCCCTACGCCCGGTACGAGCGGCTGCGCCGCCTTCTGGAGGAGCGCGGCGCGCGCGTCGAGGAAACGCTCTTCGGCGCGGAGGTCGAGATCGTCTTTTCCGCGCCGGAGGCGCAGAGCGAGAGCTTTGTGACGCTCCTGCGCGACGCGACCGCCGGAGAAGCCGAGGTGCGTCTCGGCGAGAGCGTTTTCCGCCCGGAAAAAGAGGAAGAAAATAATTAAAAATTTTTCTCCGAAAAGCAGGGGAAATCGCGGGCAATGTCGTATATAAGTAATGCAGAGGTTTTCTGCATTACTTGAAGGCTCCCTTGTGCAAAGGGAGCTGGCAGCCGCAAGGCTGACTGAGGGATTGTTCCTTTCGATCCGTGAAACGGACAACCCCTCCGTCAAAAACTCCGTTTTTGCCACCTCCCCTTACACAGGGGAGGCATTGTGTGCAAAGTAATGCAGAGCGTATCTGTATTACTTTTTTTATTTTCAAGGAGGCGGAGCGCATGACCTGTCCGCGGCAGGAACGCGAGGAGCTGGAAAAAATTCTGGTGGGTGATCTTGGCGTGCGCGCCGCCGATTCCCGCGGCCGCCGCCGCGCGGAGGAAGAGGACCCCGTGCGCACGTGTTTTCAGCGCGACGCCGACCGGATCACGCACTCGAAGGCGTTCCGGCGGCTCAAACACAAAACGCAGGTCTTTCTCCAGCCGGAGGGCGACCATTACCGCACCCGGCTCACGCACACGCTCGAGGTAACGCGCCTTGCGCGCACCGTTGGGCGAGCGCTGCGGCTCAACGAGGATCTGTGCGAGGCAATCGCCCTCGGCCACGATCTCGGCCATACGCCGTTCGGCCACGCCGGTGAGCGGGCGCTCAACGAAATTTACGGCCTCGGCTTCCGGCATTACGAGCAGTCGCTGCGCGTGGTGGACTGCATCGAAAAGGACGGCCGGGGACTCAATCTCTGCCAGGAGACGCGCATCGGCATCCTCGCCCACACGAACGGCCACCCCGAGGAGAGCCGCGAGGCCGTCGTTGTGCGGCTGTGCGACCATGTGGCGTACCTGAATCACGATCTGGACGACGCGATACGCGCCGGGATCGTCTCGGAATCCGAGCTGCCGGAGATCATCGTAAAGCGGCTCGGCACGCGCAACAGCCGCCGCATCAACTCTCTTGTGGACAACATCATTCAGACGAGCAGCACGGGCACCGTCGGCATTTCCGCCGACATGCAGGAAGTCTGGGATGTGTTCCACGAATTTCTCTACGACCGCGTGTACCACAACCCCGTCGCCAAGGGCGAGGAGGCCAAGGTGGAGAACATCCTGCGCGGCATCTGGGAGCATTACTGCCGGTATCCGGAAAAGCTGCCGGACGATTTCCGCGGCATCATGGAGCGCGACGGGCTCGAACGCGCCGTGACGGACTATGTCTCCGGTATGACGGACGATTACGCGATCTATCAATACGGCGAAATATTCATCCCCATGGCGTGGAGCGTGAAATAAACGAAAGGAGGCGGACGTATTATGGCATTTCCCGAACGGTTTCTTGACGAGCTGACCGAGCGCAACGACATTGTGGACGTGGTGAGCCAGTACGTCCGGCTGACGAAGAAAAGCGGATCGAACCTCTTCGGCCTGTGCCCGTTCCACAGCGAGAAAACGCCTTCGTTCTCCGTCGCGCCCGATAAGCAGATCTACCACTGCTTCGGCTGCGGCAAGGGCGGCGGCGTCATCAACTTCATCATGGAGATCGAAAATCTCTCCTTCCCGGACGCTGTGGCGTTCCTGGCGCGGCGCGCGAACATGCCCCTGCCGGAGGAAGCGCAGGGCGAGGATACGTCCCGCCGGGCGCGTCTGCTGGAGCTCAACCGGGACGCGGCGCGGTTTTTCCATGACATGCTCATCTCGCCGCAGGGCGGCCCGGCACAGGATTATGTGCGCCGCCGCGCCATTTCCCCGGCGATGGTCACGCGCTTCGGTCTCGGCTTTGCGCCCGATTCGTGGGAATCGCTCACGAACGCGATGCGCAGAAAGGGGTACAGCGATCAGGAGATGTTCGAGGCCGGGCTCGTGAAGCACGGCAAGTCCGGCGGCGTGTATGACGCCTTCCGCAACCGCCTCATGTTCCCGGTCATCGACGTGCGCGGCAGCGTGATCGGCTTTTCCGGCCGTATTCTCGGCGACGGCGAACCGAAGTACTTAAACAGCCCCGAAACGCCCGTTTTCAGCAAAAGCCATAATCTTTTCGGTTTGAATCTGGCTAAAAAGTCAAAAAACGGGTATATCATTCTCGTGGAAGGCAACATTGACGTCGTCTCCCTGCATCAGGCGGGGTTTGACGGCGCGGTCGCCTCGCTCGGCACGTCGCTCACGCCCGAGCAGGCGCGGCTCATTTCGCGCTATACGAACGAGGTCATCCTCTGCTACGACAGCGACGAGGCTGGCAAAAAGGCGGCTTCGCGCGGCATCGGGATTCTCGAAAAGCTCGATCTCAAGGTGCGCGTGCTGCAGGTGCCGGGCGCGAAGGACCCGGACGAGTTCATAAAGAAAAACGGCGCGGATGCCTTCCGCAATCTCATCGACGCGAGCGCCGGGCAGATCGAATACCGCCTGCGCGACGTGGAGGCGAAAAACCCGCCCACGACCGACGAAGGGCGCGTGGACTATCTCAAGAGCGCGGCGTCGCTTCTGGCGTCGCTCCCCGGCGCGGTCGAGCGCGAGGTATATGCCGCGCGTGTGGCGGAAAAGGCGGGCGTATCGCGTGAGGCGGTATTGCAGGAGGCGGAGCGCCTGCGCCGCCGCCGCATTTCCGACGCAAAGAAGCGCGAGGCGCGCGATGCCGCCCGTCCCGCACAGACGGCGCAGCCCGCGCAGCGCTCCATCCGGTACGACGACCCCCGCTCGGCGCGCGCCGAGGAGGGGCTGATCCGCATATTGTACCTTGATCCGGGCGCGGCGAAGGGCAAAAACCTGCCGCCGCCGGAGAGCTTTTCCTCTCCTGTGCTCGCGCGGCTCTACCGCGAGCTTCTCCGCCGCGTGCAGACCGGCGAGACGATCTCTCTGGCGGTGCTCGCCGGGCAGTTCACCGGCGACGAGATGAGCCACTTCACCTCGGTGCTCGGCGCGCCGGAGGATCTCTCCCACGCGGACAAGGCGCTGAACGATTACATAGCCGTTATTACCGGACGCACGGAGGACGCCGAAGACGATCTCCGCGCTCTGGCGGAAAAATACAGAAAGACAAAAAGTTTTGGAGGATAAACGATGAGCGAGCAGAAAGAAAAGAAGATGCCGGAAGAAAAGCTGCCGGAAACGAAGCTGCCCGAATCCGCGAGCGTGAGCGAGGAGGCGGCGCTCTCGGCGCTGGCCGATGCCATTCTTGCGACCGACGAGCCGGAAGAGATCGCGGACGTCCCGGAGGACGACGATTTTGAGCCCGCCCGTCCCACGCGCGGCAAGAAGGAGAAGACCGAGGACACGCAGAAATCCCGCGAAGAGCGTCTCTCGAACCTGATCGAAAAGGGCAAGAAGGCCGGAAAGCTCACGCTCAAGGAGATCGCGGACGTCATCGACGGGCTGAACCTCTCGCAGGAGCAGATGGACCGGTTTTACGATACGCTCGAAGAGCTGAACATCGAGACCATCGGCGAGGATCTGCCGCCCATCGACGACGACGAAGTCCTCCCCGCGCTCGACGAGCTGGAGGAGATCGACGAGGTCACCGAGGAGGAGATCGCCGAGACGGACAGCATGGCGGATTCCTACTCGACCGATGACCC
>CAVEPP010000177.1:0-4483 GCA_963617605.1 Alloprevotella sp.
CAACGCAGAAACGCGGTGCTGGCCTGATCCTGTACCGCGTTTTTCGACAGGCTGAAAAATGTGGACAGTCTTTTGACTGTCCACATTTTTTATCTGCCGCGCTGCTTCACGTCCTCGTCGATGCGCCGCTTCCAGTTTGCCGCGAGCGGGCGCGCGCCGCGCACCGCGCCCACCGCCTCGCCGATGACCTCGTAATTGAGCGCCGTGCCCGCGGTGTCGCACTTATAGTCCGCCGCGCGGTCGGCGGTGATGCCGAAGCGCTTTGCCTCCGCCGCGGCGTCGATGTTCGCGCCGAGAAACAGAAACTCCCAGCCGTGCTTTGCTTTTTCGTGCTCGATCATGCGCCGCACCTTGTCATAGTCGTAGTATCGGCTGGCGTTTTCGTAGCCGTCGGTCGTGATGACGAAGAGCGTCCGCTCCGGCACGTCCTCGCGCCGAATGTACCGGTGGATGTTTGCGATGTGGCGGATCGTTCCGCCCACGGCGTCGAGCAGCGCCGTGCAGCCGCGGGTGAAATATTCCTTTTCCGTCAGCGGCGGTACCTCGGGGAGCGGGATGCGGTCGTGGACCGTCACGCTCCCGTTATCGAAAAGGACCGTGGTGACGAGCGCTTCGCCCGCTTCCTTCTTCTGCTTTTCGATCATGGCGTTGAATCCGCCGATCGTGTCCGTCTCCAGCCTCGCCATCGAGCCGCTGCGGTCAAGAATGAATACCAGTTCTGTCATAAAAAAGCCCTCCTTTGTGGATTACGCTATGAAAATAGCGCATCCGAAGGAGGGCATAGTCGCCTGCGAAGCGACATTTTTTACATTCCGGATCCGAGCAGGCTCTGGTCAAAGGCGAAGAGCGCTTCGTTGATGGCGAAAATGTCGTAGTTTTTCCGCGTGATGAAATATTCGATGATGATATCAAATTTGCTGCTGTGCGTGAGCGCAAGCCCGGCACGGGCGAGAAGGTCGCGCGTTTCCTCCCAGCTGAGCTCCAGCGCGACGGCGAGCGCTGCCGCCGTGGGCTTGGAGGGCCGGTAGTCCGGGTTGCTGCGGATCTTGAAGAACAGCTTGCGGTCGATGTTCGCCTTTTTATAGATTTCGGGGTCCGTTTTCCCGCTGCGGTCGATGAGCGCGAGCAGTGTTTCGGAAAACCCGGCGTCCGTGTGCGCGAGCAGCTCGCCAAGCTCCCCAGTGTCTGTATAGACTGCCGCGTCCGGCGCGCCGTAGGTGCGCAATTCCTCTGCCGCCGCGGGAAATGCTTCCTCCGCCGGGGCAGAGGGCGCTTTCCGCCGCCGGCGGTATATGGCGTGCTCTTCCACATAGCGGTCGTCGATGTATTCGGCAATGGCCGGGAAGAGCTCTTCTCCGGCCTGCAGCGACTTGCGGCTGAACACGACGAGATACACCGTCATGTCGTTCTCCGCAAGAAAATCGCGGATGGTATCGGCGGCGACGCGCATCGCGTCCTCCTTCGGGTAGCCGAACACCCCGGCGGAGATGACCGGGAACGCGACTGTTTCGCAGCCGTATTCCCTGGCAAGTGCGAGACTTTTCCGGTAGCAGGAGATCAGCGCTTCCCGCTCGCCGTGCGTTCCGCCGTGCCACACGGGGCCGACCGTGTGGATGACGTATCTGCAGGGCAGGAGGTAGCCTTTCGTGATCTTCGCTTCGCCGGTTTTGCAGCCGTGGAGCGCGCGGCACGCTTCCAGAAGCTCCGGCCCGGCGGCGCGGTGGATGCAGCCGTCCACACCGCCCCCGCCGAGCAGCGCTTCGTCCGCCGCGTTGACGATGGCGTCTACGGCCATTTTCGTTATATCGTTCCGCACGATCTCAAAGGGCATGAGCTCACCGCCTTTTTCTTTTCAGTATATCCGCACCCGCGGCAAAATGCAACGGCAGGGAAGAGGCGTCAATACTGATATTTCTTCCGCTTGCCCAGCAGGAAATAGAGCGACACGAATACGCCGAGGATCTCGCTGGCCACGAGGGAGTACCACACGCCGTCCAGCCGGAAGAGCATCGGCATCACAATGATGCAGATCACGGGCAGCACCAGCGCGCGCATGAACGAGATCGCCGCGGACACCGCGCCGTCGTTGAGCGCCGTGAAGAAGCAGGAGGTGTACATATTGAACCACATCACAAGAAACGGCGTTGCGCAGATCGTGAAGGCGTGCGCCGTCATATCGAGCAGCGCCGCGTCGTACCCGACGAAGATCGAGGCGATCGGGCGGGCGAGCACGATGGCCAGCGCCGTGAGCACCACGGCGGCGGAGCCGAGCAGGATGAGGCTTCGTTTCAGAACGTTCTTCATTTCCCGGTGGTTCTGTGCGCCGTAATGATAGCCCATGATCGGGGAGCTTCCCTGCGAATAGCCGTTGAATACGCCGAGGAAGACGAAAGCCGCGTACATCACAACGCCGTACGCCGCAACGCCGTCCTCGCCGGTATATTTCATCAGCTGGAGGTTGTACAGAATACCGGTGATGGACCCGGACACGCTCGAGAGCATTTCGGATGCACCGTTGCCGCAGGCGAGAAGCATGGGCTTCACTTCAAAATTGGTTTTGGTAAAGCGCAGCGCGGACTTGTTCTTCTTGCTGAGAAACCAGAAAAGGGGGATCAGTCCGCCGATGCACTCGCTGAGGCCTGTGGCGAGAGCTGCACCGGCCACGCCCATCGGGATCACCGCCATGAGCACATAGTCCAGGATCATATTGGATACGCCCGCCGCGACAACGACCCACAGCGCCAGCTTCGGCTTTTCCGCCGTGATGAGATAGCTCTGGAACGTATACTGCGCGTGCAGCGCCGTGTTGAACAGCAGGCAGATCGTGCCGTAGGTCATCACGTCGCCGATCATGGCTTCCGTCGCGCCGAAGAGATAGGCAACCGGGCGCAGTACCGCGATGCCGAGCGCGGTGAAGACCACGCTGCTGCCCAGCATCAGATACATCATCATGGTGAAATACCGCCGGGCGAGGTGAACATCGCCCTCGCCCAGCGTTTTGGCGACGAGCGCGCTGCCGCCCACGCCGAGCATCGCGCCGACGCCGCCGAGGATCTGCAGAAACGGAATGATGAGATTAACGGAGGCGAACGCCGTCTTGCCGACGATGTTGGAGATGAAAAACCCGTCCACCATGCCGTAAATCGAGGTGAAGATCATCATGCAGATGGACGGCAGAGTAAAGCGGAGAAGGCGTCCGTAGGTAAAATGGTCGGATAACTGGATCGGCTGTTTTTTCATTCTTTATTTCTCCCAAACCAGCGCGCGGCAAAATCCGCGACAGCCGGCACAAGCTCCCGGATGTCCCAATCGGTCGTGTTCACGGTCAGGTGGTAAGCGCTGCGCTCGCCCCAGGCCGGGCCGCCGATGATCTCGCGCGTCTGCGCGCGGTTCCGGTCGATCTGCTTCATCTTCCGGACGAGTTCCTTCTCGGTCAGTTTCTCATCCTCCGGCGCGCGCTCTACGCAGCGGCGGATCTTCGCGCCCGTATCCGCACAGACAAAAATGTTGAACGGCGCATACTCGCGCAGAATAACGTCCGCATTCCGCCCGACAATGATGCAGTCCCGGCCGAGCGCGGCGATCTTTTCGATCACCTTTTTCTGTTCGAGAAGCAGCCGTATGCCGGACGACTGGATATAGGCCGGAGAGCTCAGCGTGCTCCGGAAGGTGACCGGGTAATTCTGCCAGCCGCTGTTGGCCAGCGCGGTCTCCACATAGTGCGCGTCCATGCCGCTGTTTTTGGCAACGGCGGAAAGGATCTCGCTGTCGTAATAGTCGTAGCCGGTAGCATCGGCAAGACGCTTGCCGAGCTCGCGGCCGCCGCTGCCGAATTCGCGGCTGATCGTGATGATCTTCATGTTTTTTCTCCTTATAATTTTTCCGTTTCTTCCCGAAGGGCGGCGGTCAGCCGCGCGGTCATGCCGAGATATGCCTGCAATTCTTCAAAGCTGAGAGCGGCGTAGGCGCGCTCCTCGGCTTCGATCAGGCGTCCGACGGTTTTCTCGGCGAGCTCCGTTCCCTTGTCGGTCAGAAGGATCTTTTTCTGGTTCCGGGTGCCGGGGATGACCTCAAGCGACATGCAGCCGTTTTTGCAGAGCCGCGCGATGGCGGTGTTTACCGTCTGCTTGGGGAAAAAGCACTGGCGGCACAGCTCCTGCTGCGTGACCGTGCCGGGGGCGGTATAAACGTTATACAAAACCCACATACCGGTGTCGGAGAGGCCGTACCGGACCGCCGTGTTATGATAGATGTGATCCTGCTCTTTCTGCTGCTGATCGATCCGCCGAATGAAATCCAGTATGGTCATACCTGCCTCCAAAAAGCAAAACAAGAGTCCGTGAACGGACTCTTGACGCATTATAGTCCGGCATCGGACACTTGTCAAGCCGCTTTTTCCCTGCGAAAACCGCCCGGATGGGGACGCAATGAAGTGACCCCAAAAAGTTAGACAATATTTGAAGAAAAAATTGTTCAAGCAACC
>CAVEPP010000178.1:0-4480 GCA_963617605.1 Alloprevotella sp.
CAACGCAGAAACGCGGTGCTGGCCTGATCCTGTACCGCGTTTTTCGACAGGCTGAAACGTCCGGAGGCAATGCCTCCGGACGTTTTGCATTTTGTTCCGTGATCAGAGCCGGTCGTTGCCGACGGGGGTGAGGAAGAGCTTTCGGAACTCCGCGTCGTCGGCGGAGTTGGCGAGCGCCCATTCGACCTTGGCGACGACCGCCTCAGTCGTCATCGTATAGGCTTCCAGCAGCTCATACTTTTTCTTGATGCGGAAGCCCACGCGGTAAAGCTCCATGTCGCTCCCCTCATGCGAGACCTGCGTGGTGAAGATGACCTTCACATGGTTTCGCAGAAGATGGCCGATCTTCTCGGTGAACTCGTCGTTATCGTAGTACGGCACGCCGCCGACGCCGAAGCTCTCGATGATAACGGCGTGGGCGTGCTCGGCGACATAGTCGAGAATGCCGGGCGCCATGCCGGGGATGAGCTTGATGACGCAGATGCGGCTGTCGAGCGCATCATAAAACCGCACCGGGCCGGGGAACGACTCGCGGATATAATAGCGCACCTCGCCGCCGCGGATGACGGCGACCTCCGGGTAATCGATGCTCGAAAAGGCGTTGAAGCTGCGCGTGCGCGTTTTCTGCGCGCGGTTGGCGCAAATGACCTTGTTGTCGAACACCAGATGGATGCCGCAGGCGTCGTCATCAGCGGCATAGGTGATCGCGCTGCGCAGATTTTCCCGCGCGTCGGTGTCGCGCGCATAGATGGACACCTGCGAGCCGGTCAGCACGACGGGCTTCGGGCTGTTCTGGATGAGATAATAGAGCGTCGCGGCGGCATAGGCCATCGTGTCGGTGCCGTGGGTGATGACGAAGCCGTCGTACTCCCCGTACTTCTGCCGGATGATCCGCACGAGCTCGACCCAGTTCTGCGGGCGCATGTTCGTGCTGTCCAGATTGAAGGGCTGCACGGTGTCGATCTCGCAGAGAGAGCGCACCTCGGGGATGCATTGCAGCAGCTCCTCGCTCGTCATTTCGGGCGTCAGGCCGTCCTCCGCCGGGCGCGAGGCGATCGTGCCCCCGGTGGCGATCAGCAGAAGTTTTTTGCTCATGCGTTTTCCTCCTTCATCAGCTCGCGCAGCAGCGCCGCCGCTTCCCCCCCGGATGCGCCGACAGCCGCGCAGAACTGCGCGGCGTCGGTGAGCTTTTCTTTTAAAATGGCACGGCGCATGGCCGCTTTATCGGTCTCTCCGAGAGCGGCGGCAAACGTCCCGCGCCCGACAGCGGTGTGGATAAATCCGTCCCGCTCCAGCTCCTCCCAGGCGCGGCGTACCGAAATGAGACTGACGGAGAGCTCCTGCGCCACGGTCCGTATCGGCGGCAGCACCTCGCCGGGCGCCACCTCCCCGCGCAGGATCTGCGCGGCGAGCTGGTCATACATCTGCCGGTAGAGCGGCAGCGGCGATGTATTCGTCACGGTCAGCTTCACAGATCCACCTTTTCAAACCGCTCGGCGCTGATCTTTGCCGAGAGCAGCGTGAAGGCCGCCCAGAGAACGATACCGGCAAACAGCACCGGGAGCTGGCGGAGCTGCGCGCTCTTCTCCACGGTGTCAAGATACGCGCTGACCGGCGAGGGGATGTACTGCGCAAGCGCTTCGGCGACGACAATATAGAGAAGCGTGAACACGCCGCCCCAGAGGAACGCCTTTCCCTCGCTCCTCCCGGTCTTATAGAACACCGGGAAGAAAATGAGGTTGAAGCCGCCATACATCAGAAACGACATGCCGAAAAACGCAACGTTCGGCTCGATGCCGGCGTTATTGCCGCCCGCCGGGTTGATCTTCGCGGAGATGACCGCAAACGGGATGGCAATGATGATGTTTGCAAGCTCCAGCAGCGCCACGGTGAGAATGCGGGCGCGCACCACATCGCCCTTGCGCACCGGAAGGAGCGCCGAATAGAAGATATCGTTCTCGGCGCGGTTGGTCTTGAACGTGAGGAATATGCCGAGCATCAGATAAAAGAAACTCACATAATAGGGGTACGACGGTACGAGCAGCAGCGCCGTGAGCACGAAAAAGATGTACACGCTCGGATGGATGGCGAGCCGGAACTCCTTGTACAGCAGATTTTTCATTCTCTCCCCTCCCTTTCGATGTGGACCATGATGTCCTCCATGCCGATGGGCTCCGCCGCGAGACCGGATGCGAGAGCATCCTCCGTTTTCATCATCGCTTCAAATCCGAAGCTCTGCTCCCGGAGACCGATGGCACTCTCCTTTACGGCGTCCGTCAGCTCGTCCTTGCCGCCGGTCACCTTGCGGTAAGCGTCGGTGAAGGTGTCGCGGTCGGTGCTCGTGAGGATCTTTCCGCCGTGGATATACGTGATGAGATCGGCGCACTTTTCAAGATCGGATATAATATGCGTGGAAAAGAGGATGCTGCGCTCCCCGTTTGCGACCGTGTCGCGGAAAATGTCCAGAAGCTCGTCGCGGCTCACCGGGTCAAGGCCGCTCGTCGACTCGTCGAGAATGAGGAGCCGCGCCCCGTGCGAGAGGGCGAGCGCCAGCGTGAACTTGACCCACATGCCGGTGGACAGCTCGCGCACGCGCTTCGTCTCGTCGAGCGCGAAGCGCTTCATATACTCCCGGTACGCAGCGTCGTCCCAATGCTCATAAAACCGCGCCGTCGTCTCCGCCACGTCGCGCAGACGCTTTGAGCCGTAATAGCGCGCATCGCCCAGCACCACGCCGATCTGCTGGCGGCAGGCCGATTCGTTTTCCCGGAGATCCATCCCGAACATCTGCACCGCGCCGCCGTCCGGATGGACGAGACCGAGCATGCTCTTGAGCGTCGTCGTCTTTCCCGCGCCGTTGCGCCCGATGAACCCCATGATATACCCGCTCTCCAAAGAGAACGAGACATGATCCAGCGTAAATCCCGGATACGTTTTGCAAAGATCGCGCACGGACAAAAGCTCCATCGCGCATTCCTCCCCGTTTGATGATTTATTGTGTATGCTCATTATACACAATTTAGTGTATCTGTCAAGCCCCTGCCTTGCCCAACGGGGAAAAATTCTGCTATAGTATTTGCCGAACTATCAAGGAGAAACAGCACAAGTGAGTAAAAATACGAAATTATGGACGGCGGGCACGCTCAAAAGCCGCGGCTGGACGGAGGAGCTGATCGCCTCTCTCCTGCCGAAGCCGCAGCGTCTCTATCGGAACGGCTGCCGCGTGCGTGCCTGGCACATGGACGATATCCGGCGTGCCGAGCAGAGCGAGAGCTTCCGCTCGCTGCGTGCGGCGTCTGCCGAAAATATTGAAAGCGTACCGGACGACGCGGCGCTCGACGCAGCGTCGCAGCTTCTGCAAGGCGCCTGGGACGCCGCCGCGCTGCCCGAGAGCCGGGAAGCGGCCCTCGCCGCGCGCTACCATGAAGCGATCCTCCGCCAGATTCCGGCGGTCGGATTTGCCAAGCGGCTGCGGCCGGGACAGAGCATCAGCTATATTGAGCACTTTCTGCATCTGGAAACCGGCAGCGGCAGGGAGCCGCTCGGCGCAACGCTCCGCCGGTTCGTGACCGCCGCGCCGTGGCTCGGCGCGAATGCAGCTTCCCCGCTCGCCGGGAAGCTCTCCGCGCGCTATGCCGCGGTGCTGCTTGCGATCAGCGCGCGAAATATTGCCGCCTTCGCCGCCGCGCAGCCGGAGGCGAACATGGAAGGGCTTCTCGAAAAGGGCGCCTTTCCCGTGCAGGAGCTTTTGCAGCACCCGCTCTCCTATCTTTATTCGGTCTTTTATATCCCGCGCGCGATCCGCTCGAGCCTGAAGCTGCTCGTGGCGCTCAACCCGAAGGACGAGTACCCGGAGGCGCGCGCCATGCAGCGCCACTTCATTCTCCATACCGGCGGGACGAACACCGGCAAGACCTACGCCGGGTTTGAGCGGCTGCGCAAAGCCAAAACGGGCGTATATCTCGCCCCGCTCCGCCTGCTCGCGCTTGAAGCGCAGGAGCGGCTGCTCGATTTCGGCGTTGCGTGCTCGCTCACGACCGGCGAGGAGGAGGACCGCCGCGAGGGGGACACTCACGTCGCGGCCACGGCGGAAAAGCTCGATCTCTCCGCGCGGTACGACGTGGCGGTGATCGACGAGTGCCAGATGATCGCCGACCGGGAGCGCGGCTTTGCCTGGACGCGCGCGATCCTCGGCGTGCTCGCGCCGGAGGTGCATCTCTGCGCCGCGCCCGAGGCGCGCGATCTTTTGATCCGCATCATTGAGAGCACCGGCGACACGTGGGAGGAGATCCGGCACCTGCGCAAAACGCCGCTCGTATGCATGCGCCGGGAGATCGATTTTGACGACGTGAAGCCCGGCGACGCGCTCATCACGTTCTCGAAGCTCGGCGTGCTCTCCGTGGCCGAGGATCTTCGCGCGCACGGCAAGGAGCCCGCCATCATCTACGGCGCGCTCCCCTATTCCACACGGCGGCGGCAG
>CAVEPP010000179.1:0-4431 GCA_963617605.1 Alloprevotella sp.
CGGCACAGGATTTTTTGTAACGAAACGGGCAAACCGCGCACTTATATACGACGAAACGGAAAGGAGGGCGGTACGGATGCAGAGCATGGAAGAAATCTACCGGCAGCACGCGCAGATGGTATACCGCTATCTCCTTGCCCAGACACGCAGTGCCGACCTTGCGGAGGAACTGACGCAGGAGACGTTCTATCAGGCCGTGCGCACCGCCGGACAGTACCGCGGCGAAGGAAAGCTCACCACGTGGCTCTGCGGCATTACGAAGAACGTCCTGCGCACCTATCAGCGCCGCCATCCGCCGGAAGAGGAGCTGGACGAAACGACGGCCGCTCCTGGATCGCCTGACGAAGCATTTCTCGCGCGTGAATCCCAATTGGAGCTGCTGCGCAAAATGCAGACGCTCGGAAACGATGCGCGCGAGGTGATGTATCTTCGCATCTTCGGCGCGCTATCATTCCGGGACATCGGCGAGATACTCTCGCGCACGGAAAACTGGGCGCGCGTCACGTACTACCGCGGCAGGGAAGCGCTGCGAAAGGAGTTGGAAAAAGACGATGAAAAATGATCTCAGCTGCGAGGTTGTCCGCGACCTTCTGCCCTCATACCTTGATGGCGTGGCGAGCGGCGAAACCAAGGCCGCGGTGGAGCGGCATATGAAAGAATGTCCGGCCTGCCGTGAGACGCTGCACCGTATGAAAGAACCGGAGGACGCGGCACCGCCGGAGGAGAAGGAGATCGACTATCTCAAAAAGGTGCGCCGCCGGAGTTCCCGTAAGGTGACCGCAATTCTGGCGATTGTTGTGCTTCTCTCAATAACAGCGGTGTTCCGGTTTTTTTATATTGGTTTTCCTGTGGACACGCGCGCAATTGCCGCAGCTGTCACGGTAAGAAACGGCACGGTGCGCCTCACCGGTACGCTTACCGACAGCGGCCAGAGCGTGTGCCGGGCGAAAATCACGCAGAACGAGGACGGTGGCGTGGAAGTACAGATGTATGTTGCGCCCCCGCTCTTCTCGCAAAGCGGAGATTTTACCTGGGAATACCCTGCGGCAAAGGACGTCACCAGCGTCACCGTCAACGGTCTTGTCCTATGGGAGAACGGCGAATCTATCGACTGGCTCGCGGCAAGGCTGTACGAGGCGAAAAATCCATATGTCGGCGACATGAGCGCGAACGCCAATATTACCTCGCTCCTCCGTATCAGAAACCGCGTCGGCAGCTTCACGAACGAATTGCAGACCGACGCCGAGCCTTACGGCTGGACGCTCCTTCTGGACGACCCCATCGCAACGGAGAATGAGAAGAGCACAAAAGGAGAGATGCGCCGCTGCTCCTGCGTGCTTCTTGCGGAGATCGAAAATCTCGGCACCGTCACATGGAAGTACGAGACCGAAGCGGGGGAGAAGACCTTCACCGTCACGGCTCCGGACGCCTCGAAGCTGGCGGGACAGGATATCAAAGTCTGCGCCAGCTCTGCCTCAGAATTGCAGAATCTTCTGAATGAACTCGGGTTTTAACACAAAACAAAAGCGCCCGTGCTGCGGCACGGGCGCTTTTGCGTCGTTGGATTAATCTTTTTCAAATACGACAACGCCACATTCGTACGGGTGATCGTAGTATACGGCATTGTTTCCGTGCTGCTTATGGAGCAGCATTTTGCGTATAATGGCGAAATCCCCGCCGCCGCCGAAGATCATGGCGATTGCCAGAATAAAAACCCAGAAGATCCCCGTCAGCGCTGCAGCGGCCGTCAGAGCGATGCCAAGCACGAGCGTGAGCATAGCTGCGCCAAGAATATACTGCCCGCGCTTCAGCGGCTGTGCGCAGGTGCAGTAAGGTGTAAGCGCTTTCCATATCACACCGAAGCGGATGGCTTTCCAGTGCCCTTCGGCAAATATCGCCCAGGTAAGACCGTGGATGCCTTCATGAACGGCGGTAAGCAGAAGCATTACGAGAAGGAAAACGAGAAAATCGAAAGACGAGATCGATTCGGCCATCGAGCGGAGCGAAACGCGGGAAAGGACAACGGCTCCGGAGAGCACAGTAAACGGCAGCATGACGATAAGCGCCTGAAGGTTTGCCTTTACTACGCCGATGGTGAGATCGGTCTTTCGATATCCCTGCTGTTCCATTTCCGCGCAGATGGCGGCAAACTGTTCCTTCCGCTCCTGCTCGGCGGGGGTGAGTTTTCTCTCTTCTTTTGCCATAAAAATACGCTCCGGTTAACGAATTTCTTGTTATTGTACCACGGCAGAAGGGCCCTTGCAAGAACGCAAAAACTCCGGCATGACCCTGCGGATCATGCCGGAGCTTATCGTTATGCGCTTAGATCAGGTGGAAGGCGAGGATCAGGCCGGAGAACACGATGGAGACCGTGGAGCACAGCTTGATCAGGATGTTCAGGGACGGACCGGAAGTATCCTTGAACGGGTCGCCGACGGTGTCGCCGACAACGGCAGCTTTGTGCTGCTCACTGCCCTTGCCGCCGTGGTGGCCGCCCTCAATGTACTTCTTCGCGTTGTCCCAGGCGCCGCCGGCGTTGGACATGAACACGGCCATCGCAAAGCCGGTGACGGACACACCGCCGAGCAGACCGACAACGCCGGTGGGCCCAAGGATGAGGCCAGTGGCCAGAGGAACAACGATGGCGAGCAGAGCCGGAGCGACCATCTCGTGGAGAGCGCCCTGCGTGCAGAGCGAGACGCACTGCGCATAGTCCGGATCGGCCTTGTATTCCATAATGCCGGGGATCTCCTTGAACTGACGGCGGACTTCCACAACGATGGACTGCGCCGCACGCTGCACAGCGCTCATGGTGAACGCGGAGAACACGAACGTGAGCATCGCGCCGATGAAGAGACCGACCAGAACGGTGGGGCTCGTGAGCGTGAAGTTCAGGATCTCTTCCGTGTTGTCCTGCACGATGTTGACGTAGGAGACGAGCAGCGCAAGAGCGGTCAGAGAAGCGGAGCCGATCGCAAAGCCCTTGCCGGTAGCGGCAGTGGTGTTGCCCAGAGAGTCGAGTGCGTCGGTGCGCTCGCGGACTTCCTTCGGAAGACCAGCCATCTCGGCGATGCCGCCGGCGTTGTCGGCCACGGGGCCGTAAGCGTCGGTCGCAAGAGTGATGCCGAGCGTGGAGAGCATGCCGACGCCGGCGATGCCGATGCCATAAAGACCCTTGTTGAACTCGGCGGTGAAGTGACCGGCCGCATCAACGATCGTCTTGGAGCCGCCGGCAGCAAAGTAGCTGATGAGAACGGCGGCGGCAACGATCAGAATGGAGGTCAGCGTGGACTTGAGACCGAGGGAGATGCCGCCGATGATGATCGTGGCGGAGCCGGTCTCGGAAGCCGCGGCGAGCTCCTGGGTGGGCTTGTAGGTGTCGGAGGTGTAATACTCGGTGAAGTAGCCGATGGCGCAGCCGCCGATCAGGCCGCAGAGGATGGCGACGTAAACGCCCCAGCCCGCGTTGCCGAGGATCACATAGCAGAGGGGAGCGGCGAGCACGGCGGCGAGAATGGCCGCGGTGTAGGTGCCGGTGCGGAGGCTCTTGAGCAGCGCCTGCTGGGAGGCGTTTTCCTTCGTCTTGACGAGGAAGGAGCCGATGATGGAGCAAATGATGCCGACAACGGCGAGAGCCATGGGCAGCAGCATACCGGCAAAGCCGTAGCCGCCGACGGCGCTCAGCGCGAAGGTGGCGAGAATGGAACCGACGTAGGACTCGTACAGGTCAGCGCCCATACCGGCAACGTCGCCGACGTTGTCGCCGACGTTATCGGCGATGGTGGCGGGGTTGCGCGGGTCATCCTCGGGGATGCCGGCTTCGACCTTGCCCACAAGGTCGGCGCCGACGTCTGCGGCCTTGGTGTAGATACCGCCGCCGACGCGGGCGAAGAGCGCCATGAAGGAAGCGCCCATGCCGTTCATGACCATGATGTTGCCGAGCAGCATAGGATCATCGATGCCGAAAGCGTAGCGAAGCAGGAAGAACCAGATGGTGATATCCAGCATGCCGAGACCGACGACGGTGAAGCCCATAACGGAACCGGAGGAGAATGCCACGCGGAGACCCTTGTTCAGGCTCTCGGAGGCGGCCTGCGCGGTACGCGCGTTGGAGTTCGTGGCGATCTTCATGCCGACGAGACCGGCGAGCATCGACCAGATGCCGCCCGTGACGAACGCGAACGGGGTAAACTTGGAGAGCATTTTGCCGCCAGAGGCAAATGCGATCACCAGCAGAACCACGAACACGACGGCGAAGACCTTGAGAACGGTGGCGTACTGACGCTTCAGATAAGCGTTGGCACCCTCACGGATGGAAGCGGCAAGCTTCTGCATCTTTTCGGTGCCTTCGGAATAGCCCATGACTTTCTTTGCCTGAAGAACAGCAAAGAGACCGGCAACGACAGCACCGACGAAGCCGATCCAAAACAG